>NZ_VOZB01000005.1:0-288135 GCF_013420005.1 Acinetobacter sp. YH12040 | reverse complement strand
TAGCAAGAGTGAACCACCTGATCCCTTCCCGAACTCAGAAGTGAAACCTCTTAGCGCTGATGGTAGTGTGGGGTTACCCATGTGAGAGTAAGTCATCGCCAGCTCATTATTCGAAAACACCCCCTGACTAGTGCAGGGGGTGTTTTTTTATGTGCGGAGAAAAGGGGCGAAGAAAACAAAGAATTCTTCATTCATTTTTATGTGATTTTTAAATTAAAGGCTGAAAGGCGTATACTATCCGTGTCATTGATGGAAAGCTCATGTCTGATTTAGCTTCAAACGCTCATTATATTGAATACGGCACACGACCATTTCTTGCCATTTTATTTTCTTTATTTTTAGCAGGCTTCGCAATTTTTTCATCGTTGTATTGTGTACAACCGATGATGCCCATTTTTGCGGATTTCTTTCATGTCAGTCCGACACATAGCAGTTTCCCTTTATCTTTTTCTACTATTGCTTTAGCAATAGGACTACTTTTCACTGGTTTAATTTCAGATCGATTCGGCCGCAAGCCTGTGATGGTCACCGCTTTATTTTTGGCGGCGTCACTTTCAATTATCAGTTCCATATTTCCGCTTTGGGAAATATTTTTATTGAATCGCGTGCTGATCGGATTAAGTGTGAGTGGCGTTGCTGCAGTTGCAATGACTTATATAGGTGAAGAAATTGCGCAAAAAGATATAGGCTTTGCAATGGGCCTGTATATTTCAGGTACCGCTATTGGCGGAATGGGTGGTCGTCTCATTGCAGGGGTATTGATTGACTATATTAGTTGGCAAAATGCCATGATGATTATCGGTATCATTAATCTCTGTATAGCCACAGCGTTCTTTTTATTACTTCCGGCATCTCAACATTTTCAAGCTTATCCCATTCGTTTCAACCGATTTTATGAATCTTTCGTTAAAAATTTAGCAGATCCAAAGCTGAGAATTTTATTCCTTCAAGGCTTTATCCTCATGGGATGTTTTGTCTCTATATTTAACTATATGAGCTACCACCTATTAGAAGAACCTTATCAACTTTCTCAAACATGGATTGGACTAATCTCCATAGCATATTTGGCAGGAATATATAGTTCACCTCGGGCTGCAAGTTGGGGGAAACGCTTTGGCCGGGCAAAAGTTTTACCTTCGATGCTGATCATGATGCTGTTGGGGTTGTTGATCATGCTCATTCCGGCATTTTGGTCAGTCATTTTGGGGCTGATTATATTCACTTTTGCTTTTTTTGCAGCGCATTCCACGGCAAGTAGTTGGGTTTCGGTTCAATCCATGCAGTACCGTGCCGTAGGTTCATCTCTGTATTTATTTTGCTACTACTTAGGTTCTAGTATTTTGGGTAGTAGTAGTGGTTTGGTTTGGGAAATGTCTGGTTGGATAGGGTTGACGAGCTTTATTGCTGTTATCTTGATGATCGGTTTCTTATTAGCAATAAAATTGAATAAATTAAAATAGAAATATGTGAATAAGCTATTATTTAATATTCGTTTTACATCTATTTTTTAATATAAATAACACTATAAAAATGGCTGAATTTACTATTTTTATGATTATATAACTTTGGTTTAATATTTCTTTTAAAAGGTGCCTTATAATAATGAAACGCATCACAATATAATAAATAAAATATTTTTGGTTATCATTTTTAAAATTTATTATATTTTTAAGTAATTGATATTTAATGTTTATGTGTGTTTTCTGAATATTTTTGCATTTATTTTTAGTTGGAATTATAAATAGATCATCATTAGTTTTAAACTGAAGGCGATTATGAAAAATATAACTATTTTAATGATGGCTTTGGTTTTTATCTTAATCTCAGCTTGTACAAGTACCACGAATTTAGGGACAGCAGGCGCAGAGCGAAAACAGTTTTTTATCGTTCCTCAAAAGTTATTAACTAAACAGGCAGATAGAACCTATCAACAATTTATTCATCAAGTGAAAGACAAACAACTTTTGATCATTGATCCGAAATTGGATCAGGTTTTAAATAAACTCAAGCAAAATGCGGAGTTTTACCGTCATGGTTCGAGTCAATGGGATTGGCAAGTCAGTGGGAATCTCAATAAAGATTTAAATGCACATGGTTTTCCAAGTGGGAAAATTGTCATTAACACGGGTTTGTATTGGAGTTTAAAGCTGACTGAAGATGAATTGGCATTTGTGATGGCGCATGAAATGGCACATGCATTGCGTGATCATCATCGTGAGAAGATTTCCTTGCTGTTTGCTAGTCAGGTGGCGATGATTTCTTCAACTGCGGGTATCGGCGCGCTTGCTACTGCGGCCAGTAGTGTGACTGGGCAAGCTGTTTTTCTACCTAAAGTTTCAAAATTTGAACTAGAAGCTGATGTCCTTGCACTTGATCTGATGTCGAAAACAGGCTTTGATCCAAATGCAGCATTAAGTTTTTGGCATAAATATCAGCAGGAAACGACACGCCGTCAAATGCTTGATGTAAAACCATTAATGACTCAAGACAGTATAGATAAGCGTAAGATTTATATTGAAAAATATTTACCTGAAATGCATATTCAATTTCAACAGGCGCAGGCTTTAATGTTGAATAAAAATGCGATAACTCATGGCACATTCTAGATTGATTTAAATTGTACAAAGATCCAAATGATTTTTAAATCTAGTTTTAAAGTCGATGCTTTAGCACTATTACATCTGATGTCTATATAAAACAATTCAATGATTCTGCAGCTATTGTATAAATTATAATCAAGCATGATGAATGGAATTCATGGTAAAATGATCGGCTTTCATCTTCTTTGATCTTTTTTCAGATCATTCCATCTGCCAGCCGAGAATTGCTAGCCATGTCTACTGCTTATACTATGCAGACTGCGCCAAAAGCGTTGTTTGATTACGACAAATATTGGGCGTCTTGTTTTGACCCTGCGCCATTTTTGCCGATGTCACGCGAAGAAATGGATCAACTCGGTTGGGACAGCTGTGACTTTATTTTGGTTTGCGGTGATGCGTATATCGATCATCCATCATTCTGTTCAGGCATTATCGGCCGTACCCTTGAAGCGCAAGGCTTCCGTGTCGGGATTATTGCTCAGCCAGACTGGACCAATGTAGAAGCGTTCCGTGTATTGGGTAAACCGAATATTGCTTGGGGCGTGACTGCCGGCAACATGGATTCGATGATCAACCGTTATACAGCTGACCGTAAAATCCGTTCGGATGATGCCTATTCTCCGGATAATCAACCGAATAAACGTCCAGACCGTGCAGCAACGGTATATTGCCAGCGTGTGCGTGAAGCTTATCCAGATGTGCCTGTATTATTGGGCGGTATTGAAGCCTCGCTGCGCCGTATTGCACATTATGATTATTGGTCAGACAAAGTCCGCCGTTCAGTATTGATGGACTCGAAAGCCGATCTATTGATGTATGGTAATGGTGAACGTTCAATCACGGAAATCATGCATCGTTTGGCTCGCGGTGAAAAAATCCAAGAGATTACGGATGTCCGCGGTACTGCATTTATTGTGAATAAAAATAACCGGGCTTCAAAAGCGAAGTTTGTTGAAATCGCATCAAATGATGTCGATGCGATTGGCCGTGTCGATCCGATCATTAACCCGTACGTGATGACTGAAGACCTTGAAGGCTGTGAAATCGAGAAAGGCAAAGACAGCGTTACGCAATATCAGGGCTTCCAAAAAGAGGCGGTAGCAAATCCGATTGTTCGTGAAGGCGATAATTTAGACGCCGACACGCAAATCGTGCAGCTGCAACCTGCATCAAAAGCCATTAAGCATAAATTGCCGCCGCGTGAATTGGCGGTGATTCGTTTGCCTGCCTATGAAGATGTGGCGAATGATCCTGTGCTGTATGCACATGCCAACCGTATTTTGCATCTGGAAACCAATCCGGGCAATGCGCGCGCGATGGTACAAAAGCATGGTGAACGTGATGTCTGGTTAAATCCACCACCGATTCCATTGACGACGGAAGAGATGGACTACGTGTTTGATTTACCCTATGCACGTCTGCCACATCCTGCGTATGGTGAAGCGCGTTTTCCTGCCTTTGACATGATTAAGTTCTCTGTGAACATTATGCGCGGCTGTTTTGGCGGCTGTACCTTCTGCTCAATTACAGAGCATGAAGGGCGTATCATCCAAAACCGTTCTGAAGAATCGATTTTGCGTGAAGTTGAAAAAATTCGTGATACCGCACCGGGCTTTACTGGGATCATTTCTGACTTAGGCGGCCCAACGGCCAATATGTACCGTTTGGCATGTAAAGATCCTGAGATTGAAAAGAACTGCCGTAAGCCGTCGTGTGTATTCCCAGGTGTATGTCAAAACTTGCACACCGATCATGCGCCTTTAACCCAGTTATATCGTAAAGCACGTTCATTGCCGGGGATTAAAAAGATTCTGATCGGTTCTGGTTTACGCTATGACCTTGCGGTGTTAAACCCAGAATATGTCAAAGAATTGGTGACACATCACGTTGGCGGTTACCTGAAGATTGCGCCAGAACATACCGAAAAAGGCCCATTATCGAAGATGATGAAGCCGGGGATCGGGACCTATGACCGTTTCAAACAAATGTTTGATCGTTTCAGTAAGGAAGCAGGGAAAGAGCAGTATCTCATTCCTTACTTTATTGCAGCGCATCCGGGTACGACTGACTATGACATGATGAACTTGGCAATTTGGCTGAAGAAGAATGGTTTCCGTGCCGATCAGGTGCAAACCTTCTATCCATCACCAATGGCGACTGCAACCACCATGTATTACACCGGTAAAAACCCGCTGGCTAAAGTGGCGCGTTATACCGAAAATGTCGATATCGTGAAAGGTGAAAAACGCCGCCGTTTACATAAAGCCTTCTTGCGCTACCATGATCCAAACAACTGGCCGTTGCTACGTGAAGCGCTTAAAGAAATGGGGCGTCAGGATCTGATAGGGAACTCAAAACAGCATTTGATTCCGACGTATCAGCCTGCGGGTAGTGCTGAGGGCCAATACCAATCTGCACGTAAAAAGAACTCAAGCATTGCGGGTGATTCACAAAAACGTACAGGCGAACAAGGTAATCGGACGAAGGCTGCTCAATCGCGTCCTTCAAATACCAAGAAGCGTCCTGAGCGCGGTCAAATCTTGACGCAGCATACTGGTCTGCCGCCGCGTGAAACGGGTGATGCGAAAAAACCTTTTGGCGGTCCGAAACCCAAAGGAAAATCGAAGCCTAAATCACGCGCTTAAAATGATTAAATAAAAAAAGACACTTCGGTGTCTTTTTTTATGGGTGTTATGCTCGGCAGCATAAGACAGTTTGCATTTTTATATGCTGTTACAAGCTCAATGCCATATGTGTGTCGGTTATCTCAATGAAATACGAGCAAAATTTGACAGCTTATCGGAATTGTCTGACAGTGAGAGGAAATGCACTTGCTGTCGTTTTAGCGAATGATCTAAAGTATTTGTATATAGCAATGGATGCTATTACTCTGAACGAAGTGGCATGTGATGTTTAACGCTTTAAGTTTGCAACTTTTTGTCAGTTTAAATACGTATTGTGTGAAAGTTAGAGTTATTTTTTTTAATAGGAAATTAAAAAAATAATACTGGTTGTATACTTCGTCTTCATAAGAAGTATGTCAAAAACCAAAAATATAAGAAATATAAAGGATTATGAGATGACTATATACATAGTAATAGGGAGTATTTTACTCTTCTGTGTGCTCATAATGGCTTGGAAAAGTTTAGAAGGTGATTCTAAGCAACAAGATAGCGCATTGAAACAACGTGCTATTTTCAACATTAATGAGCAATTAACCTACACGCGTTTAAAAGAAATTTTGCCTAAGCATATGATCCTCGCGCACGTGTCTTTTGATGCACTGTTGACCACGAAATATTATCGTACGCGGAACAAGTATCGAAATATGGTGGCGGACTTTGTCGTCCTAGATGAACAGCATCAGATTTTGGCGATCGTCGCTTTAGATGATCCAATGGTGCTAAAACGGATGCAGCAGTCGCAATATCAAGATGCTTTGCTCGCTTTGGCAGGCTATCGGGTCATTCGTTATGATGATGTGCCTGAGTACGTTCAATTACGCGAAGATTTCTTGAATGAGCAGCGTGTACAAGCGCCATTTGTTCCGGTTAATGATCTGAAAAAATATCATTTATATTCAGATTTGGAACGTAAAAAGATCAAAATTATTGGATCTTAGGGATTCAAAGAGCAAAGTCTTTTGCAAAAAAAAAGCATGTCTTTAGACATGCTTTTTTTATTGTTATTCAGGCTTAATGATTATTCAGGCTTAACGGCTACGACAGTTAATTCTACCCGTACACGTGGGTCGTATAATTTTGCTTCAACACAAGTTCTGGGTAATGCTTCAATGTCTGACACCCACGCATCCCATACTTCATTAAATGCGGCATAATCCTGTTCAATATCTTTAAGATAAATGGTCACTGACATAATCTGGCTTTTATCTGTGCCGGCATCTGCAAGGAATTGATCAATGATCTCAAATGTTTGCTGTGTTTGTCCTTTGATGTCTAAATCAAGATCTGTTGCCAATTGACCTGCCAAATGGATCAATTGACCAGAAATAGCGATTTCGGAAAAGCGTTTTGAAACATGCAGGCGTTGGATGGTCATGCGGAATATCCTGAAAGCAAAAAGGTCTCTTAATCTTGAGTTTTAGGCATTGTAGCTGCAACTAAGGCCGTCAATAAACAGCCGACAGCAAGGTAGATTGCCACATAATGCCATGAACCATCACCCCAAATCACCAAAGCTGCTGCAATCATTGGGGTAAAGCCACCACCGATAATACTGGCCACTTGATAGCCGACACCTGCGCCACTGTAGCGATAGGCGGTACCAAACAAGGATGTAAAAATCGGCTGGTGTACACTCACCACCATATCATGGGCAATATTGGCAAGGAAAATTGCACCGACAATAATTAGCCAAGTATTTTGTGCATCAAGGGCCATGAAGAAGGGAAAAGCTGAAAGCGCACCAATCAATCCACCCAGCACGCACATTTTACGATGATCAAATCGATCTGCTAGCCACGCAAAGAGCGGAATGCTGAAGCAGCTAATTGCACCAACCATTAAGGTGATATTGAGGAAGAACTGTTTGTCCATGCCCAATTGAGCGGTGGAATAATTCAGTGCAAAGTTCGTCACCAAATACATGGTGAGTAACTCGGTCAGGCGCAGCGAAATAATGTAGAAAAAGGCTTTGGGGTGTTGGCTAATCGCTTGCAGAATCGGTAATTTTTGTGGCGTTTGCTTAGCTTTGACCACATTGTCGACGAATTCTTGAGATTCGTCTTGATCACGTCGGATCCACATTGCGATAGCCAGCAAGACAATACTGGCAATAAAGGGAATTCGCCACGCCCAATCAGCAAAAGCATCTTCACCCAAAGTGGCAATAATCAAAGACACAGCGCCTGTTGCCAGAACGAGTCCGACGCCATAGCCAATTTGTACACCACTACTGTAAAAGGCTTTTTTGCCTTTCGGGGCATTTTCCACGGCCATCAGGGCAGCGCCGCCCCATTCTCCACCGACCGCAAAACCTTGTATTGCCCGAAGTGTCACGAGCAGGATCGGGGCCCACCAACCGATGGCCGCAAAATTGGGTAATAAACCAATGCCGACCGTCGAAATCCCCATCAGGATGACGGTGAGCACCAACATTTTCTTACGACCCAGCTTGTCACCAAAATGTCCAAACACAATGCCGCCTAAGGGGCGGAACAAGAAGCCAACGCCAAAGGTCGCCAAGGCTGCCAAGGTTCCCATATTGTTGCCAATACTGGGGAAAAACCGATCTTTGAAAATGAGTGCGGCAACAATGCCATAAAGTAAAAAATCGTACCAATCGACTACGGCACCAATGAAGCTACTTAATGCGGCTTTACGCGCACGTTGTTCTTGATTTTGTGAAATATTTTGAAGATTTGGAGCAGTTTTTGCAGAAGGCATACAGCGGGGTATTCCATGATTGACAACAGAGTTGCCCTGTAATATTCGGATTTGATCGTCACGCCAATCACAGGACATCATGCTGAAAGTAAAGGTGATTTTCAGCATCTCAGCGCATACACGGATAATGTAGTGCGCTGATAGAGTACTCTAATTTTAGGCTTTGTGAATAGCAAATTGCTTTAATTTTGTTCTTCTGCCTAAATCTTAAGCAAATACGATCTTCTTGAAGTTTTTAGAGCAGCGAAAGTTGTGTTTCTTGGTTTTGCGCACTTAATTGATAGACACCTACGCCAATCAGACGAAATTGATCGTCCTCAGAAATATGCATTTCATGCAGTAATTGCTGCAATACCTGCGCAAGGTCTTCACGATGATTCAGTGACGTTTTAAAACTTTTACTGTGCTGTAGCACTTGGAAATTCTTCAGTTTTAATTTGGCCGATACACCGCGCGCGCTTAACTGCTTTTTTTCTAAACTAGACCAAACTTGGTCAATCAGTTTGGGCCAATAGGGCTGACATTGGTTCAGGGTGAGATCATCATCAAAAGTGGTTTCTTTGGAAATCTGCTGACGCTCGCGGCTAGATTGGACCGGTCGTTCATCAATCCCTTGTGCATACAGATAGAGTTGCCGTCCATATTTACCGAAATGATGAATCAGAACGGCTTCTTCAATTTGTTGTAAATCCCCCAATGTATTGAGTTGCATAGCTTTTAATTTTTCTTGAGTCACTTTTCCCACACCGGGTATTTTTTTCAGTGCCAAGTCATGGATGAAATGCAGAACTTGTGAAGGTTTGATAATACAAATGCCATTGGGTTTGTTCCAATCAGAAGCGACTTTAGCCAAAAATTTATTGGGCGCGACACCTGCGGAGGCAGTTAAACCAGTGCTTTGTAAAATCTCTGCCTGAATTCGCATAGCGACTTCGGTGGCGCTCGGAATGTGTTGTAAATTTTCTGTGACGTCCAAATAAGCTTCGTCTAAAGATAGAGGTTCAATCAGAGACGTATAGCGTTGAAAAATGGCATGAATTTGCGCCGAAACAGCACGATATTTTTCAAAATTAGGTTCGATCACCACGACCTGTGGGCAGAGTTTACGGGCCTGTGCCATCGACATTGCTGAGCGTAAACCAAACTCACGTGCAGGATAGGATGCGGCACAGATGACTGCACGAGAGTGATGTGAAGACACAACAACAGGAAGCTGCTTGAGTTCTGGACGTTCCCGCAGCTCTACTGATGCAAAGAATGCATCCATGTCGATATGTATGATTTTCCTCATGCCTAATTAGATCAGTGCCTGAAAATTGAATGTCAGTATCGCACAGTCAATCCAACGCTTTCCTCAATTTTTTAACTCGAACGACACAGGTTGACTGATTAAAACCACCTTGGTGTTTTGAGCTGCTGCCGACTGTATCAATAGATTTAAGCTTTGAGGGGTGTCATCGGCAAAACGTGGCAAAAACTCGAGCTCTGGATTCAGTGGTTTGAAAAAATTATCCCAATGAATTGGAATCACGGTGTTGGGTTGAAGGGTCGCTAAGGTTTCTTTGAAATATTGCTGTTGAAACGCCGTCGTTTGCTTGGAAAGCTGAGCGATGCCTAAAAATAAAGTATCTACTTCTAGTTTTTGCAACTGTTTGGGCACAGCACCTGTACTGGCTTTGACTAAACTGTAATGTGGCCCATGTTGGATGAGATAGTCATATGATCCACCTTCTTTAAACTGGCTAAAATCTGCAGGGAGTTGCAGTGGCTGCGAAATTTCTTCCCCCAAATCATCATTCACGGCCGTTGGCGGAGTATGTTGCGAGGGGATGGCAGTAATGGTGAATTTACCGATTTGCATCGGCTGCCATGCTTGAACTTTGTGTAATTGTGATTCAGCGATTGGCATTGCCCGTGCAATATTTAAGGTGCTTTTAGAGCCGACAATCATGGCCTTGGGGAGCTGGTGGGCCAACATTGGAATATCGAGCGCATGATCATAATGTGAATGAGTCACGAAAATAGCACGAGTGCGTTTTAAGTCGTATTGGTCGATATAGCTGTGTAATAAAGGCTGATCACTTTGGATTTGAGTGAATATGGTCTGACTGAGCGATGGCCGACTAAAGAAGCCATCGATGAGGATTTGCGCTTGGCCATCGTCAAACAGTAAGGTCGAAACACCAAAGAACTTCACGTGATAGGGTGCCGCTGAGTGAGCATCTGTAGTGCTTTGTGTGGGAAGTTGATAATGCCACGTTTTAAACGCTGCCAAGGTCCCTGAAGGTTGGATCAAATATGCCAATATCCCGATGGCGAGGATTATAAAGACTGAAAATATAATAAGAAAAATTTTTAAAATACGCATCCTGCGACTCAGTTTTTATGGATTATTTTGTTCGATGTTGTCCTGAGTTGGTGAATAAATCAACGGGGTTTGATCGGGGAAACGCCGTTTTTGTCTAAAAACTCGGTCCATGCATTGGCATCACCTGAAAATACATTTAAATCGACGGTGGTCGAGATGCCTTGAATATTTCCTTGATTAGTATGTTGCCAAATCAGCCATTTCGGATTGTTTTTTAGATCGGGTGGGCCTTTATATTCGCGGACCCACAGCGGCGTCTGTTTAAACTCGCCTGCTAAGACAATATTATAAAAAGACTTCGAGGTATAAAAAATCGGTTGTTTGCCGTAATGGCGGTGCAAGCGATCATGCATATAGCTGATTTCTTTGAGTAACTGCTCTTTGCTGTAGGTGTTAATGCAGTTGGTGTCATATTCCAAATCAATCACGGGAGGAAGGGCATCGGCTTTTTTCGGCACGGAAGCAATAAAATTTTCCGCCTGAATCTTGCCATCACGGCACAGACGGTAAAAATGATAGGCCCCAACTAAAAAGCCGTTTTCCCGTGCTTGCAGCCAGTTATCTTGAAATTTTCGATCTTTAAAATCACCACCTTCCGTGGCTTTGAGATAAACGAATTGGTATTTTTTAGGTGAAATTTTTGACCATTGAATATCTTTTTGATGATGAGAAACATCAAAACCTTTGACGGGATATTCTTCTGCAGACGCAGGGCGATGCGGCATCACGGCTAAATAACCTAATCCAGCCACCACCATGACGCCGCTGATAGCGCTGAGTGCAATAATCGGGCTGTATTTTTTGAGTGAACTTTTAGAGGTACGTGATTTGGCTTTTTTAGGCATGAAAATGTATCCTAGTATCCCTTTTATCATAACCTTTTAAGGGTTGATCTGTCATAGATTTGCCTGATGACACAGGTTTAGACATCCACATGTTTAGGAATCTGCCAAAAAATCGCTGCGGTAATCAGGTTAATGCAGCCGAGTAAAATCAAGGTGCTATGGAATGCCGTTTCGATTTGTGTAGGACCATAATAGGCCGTAAACACGTTGACTAAAGTCCCTGCCAAAGCCACACCAATACTCATGGATACCATCATAATCATCGACAAGAAACTGTTACCACTGCTGGCATCTTGTTGAGGTAAATCTTTGAGGGTTAAGGTATTCATCGAAACGAATTGCAGCGAATTTAAAATACCAAAAATAAAAAAGTGTAAGGCACGTAACCAAGTGGGGGTTTCAGCCGTAGAGAGTGCAAAACTGCAAATACAGGCACCGACCAAGAAAGTATTTACCAATAACACTTTACGATAGCCAAAGCGTTGAATAATTTGACGAATAATCGGTTTAGATGCCAATGAACCGAGTACCGTCGGTATCATCAATAAACCTGTGATAAAAGGCTCAAAGCCAAAAGCCACTTGTAGCATTAAGGGAATCAAAAAAGGCATGGCATTGCCGCCAAGGCGGGCAAAGAAGTTGCCGATAATACCGATGGCATAGATCCGATTTTGAAATAATTTACTGCGAAACAGGGCATTGGCGTGGGTATGTGCATGAAAGGCATAGATCAAACTGGCGATGATCCCCGCAGCGACCAAAAGCAGGCTCCACCATAGCGGAAGATGCGGGCTAGCAAAGTTTTCAATGCCTAACGATAACCCCACCATGGCGACGACCAATAAGAAAAAACCCATAAAGTCGAAGCGTTGTACGCTCGGTTCGGTCACATTGGGCATGGCTTTAAAGGTAATGAGTACCCCTAGCAGTCCCATTGGAATGTTAATTAAAAAGATCCAATGCCATGTTGCGACTTCCACCATCCAACCGCCAAGGGTAGGACCAATTAAGGGCCCCATTAAACCAGCAAGGCTCATCAGACTCATGGCCGATAAAAACTGTGTCCGAGGAATTACTTTGAGCATTGCCAAACGCCCAACAGGTAGCAGTAATGCGCCACCTATGCCCTGAATTACCCGATAAACCAGCAGCTCATTCAGGCTATTGGCCATACCGCAGCCTAGTGATGCTAATGTAAAAATAATAATGGCTGTGAAATAGGTATTTCGTACACCAAAACGATCGGCTAACCAACCACTTAAGGGAATACAAGCCGCAACGGACAAGACGTAGGCCACGACCACACTATGCATTTGTAGCGGGTCTTCGCCTAGACTTCTCGCCATAGCAGGGATTGCTGTATTGACGATGGTCGTATCTAGCCCTTGCATAAAAAAGCCAATAGAGACCAATAGCACAAGAAGTCTAAATTCGGGTTGTAAAGCCTGATGCGTTGGCGTGCTATTCATAAGTCAATAAAGCTGAGATTTTTAAACAGTTTAAATGAATATTGGCATTCGGATGTAGTAAAAGCTTTGCATAATTGAGCCAAAAAATTGCAAGAAAAATGCAATGAAAGTTTCATCTCTATGCAACCTAATGTTTATAAATTGGTCATATTTTAATAAAAGACGAATGAAAACATGAAACTACAAATTTCGGCACTGATGTGTGCCATGTTGTCTGTGGGGCTAGTGGCGTGTAATGACAGCAATGATAATGCTCAAGTACAAACACCTCCTCCGGTGATCGAAGAAGTTACGCCAAACACTATCGCGTTGGAACAGATTGGGCGTTATGAATCGGGTATTTTTGGCGCGAGTGCAGCAGAAATTCCTGCTTATGATGCTCAAAGTCAGCGCGTATTTGTGGTCAATGCCAAAGCTGGTGTGGTTGATGTACTGGATTTAAAACAACCAGCACAGCCTACATATTTACAATCTTTAGATGCTAAAAAATATTTGGCCGATTCTGAAGTGAATAGCGTTGCTGTACACAATGGCATCGTGGCACTCGCGGTGCAAGCGGCCGATAAAACGCAGCCGGGCATCGTGGCCTTTTTTAAAGCACAAGATTTAAGTTTTATCAGTCAGGTCGAAGTTGGGGCTTTGCCAGACATGCTGACCTTTAGCCCAGATGGCAAAAAAGTATTGGTCGCTAATGAAGGCGAACCAAATGAAGGTTATGCAGTCGACCCTGAAGGTTCAGTCAGTATTATTGATCTAACTCAGATTGAAAAGCCAACGGCGAAATTGGTGGATTTCCGTGCGTGGAATGCTCGTAAACAAGAGCTAATTGATGCTGGCGTTCGCATTTTTGGACCCGACACCGCACAATATGCCGATGTGAAGACGCAAGGTGTACAAACCACGAGTGTGGCTCAAGACCTAGAACCTGAGTACATTGCGGTGAGCCAAGATGGTCAAACGGCATGGGTGAGCTTACAAGAGAACAATGCGATTGCCGTGCTCGATCTAGTGAAAGCGGAATTTATTGATATCTTTCCGATGGGCTATAAAGATCACAGCTTGCCTGAAAATGCACTCGATGGCAGTGATCGTGATTGTGTGGTTGGTGCGACGGACAGCGTAGGCCGTCAGGTCGAGAGCTGTGCCAAAGATGCAGGGATGATCAATATTCAGGCATGGCCTGAGCTGTATGCTATGTATATGCCTGATGCCATTGCACATTATCAAGCGGATGGAAAAAGTTATTTGGTCACTGCCAATGAAGGCGATGCCCGAGAGTGGTTAAAAGACGAAACGCAGTATTTTACGGGCGATGATTTAAGCCAAGGCTATACCGAAGAAATTCGAGTTAAGCATCTGTTTAAAAAAGCCGGTTTTGATGCAAAAGGGGATTATGCAGCCCATTTACGTCATTTGGTGCCTGGTGTCGTTGGTGCAAAACTCGATCCGAGCGTCTTTAAAGCTTGTACCACCACAGCGCCGACAGAAATTTGTGCGGATAACTTGATCAAAGATGCACAGATTGGCCGTTTAACCATCAGTTGGACGCAAGGTTTTAAACGTGATACTGCCGGAAAACCTGTATTGGAAGACGGTAAGTTGGTTTATGACAAATTGTATACCTATGGTGGGCGCTCGTTCAGTATTGTCGATCCCATCAGTCGAAAAATTGTTTGGGATTCGGGCAGTGAGTTTGAACGCAAGATTGCTGAATTGTTCCCAGCCCAATTTAATAGCAATCATGAAGCCTTTAAATTTGATGATCGTAGTGACAATAAAGGCCCTGAACCTGAAGGCATCACACTGGGTAAAATTGGTCAAAAAACCTATGCCTTTATCGGGCTAGAGCGGGCTAGCGGGATCATGGTGTATGACATCACACAGCCGCAACAGGTGAAATTTGTTCAGTATTTTAATACACGAGATATAGCGCAAACCGATATAACTAAGCAGGGCGATTTAGGGCCCGAAGGTCTGATTTTTATTGCGGCCAAAGATTCGCCCAATGCTCAACCTTTATTGGTGGTTGGAAATGAAGTGAGCGGTAGCACTGCGGTTTATCAGATTAAATTGAAATAATTAAATTTTAAATTGTTGTTTTATCTAAAATTTTTATTTTAATGTCGAGAAAAGCACGGCACAAAATTGTATGAACGCCAGATAAACTGTCATAATGCGCTCAAGTCCTTCATTTATTGGAGGGCTTTTTCTTTATGGCAAAGGTGTTTTGTTTTCATGACAATCGAAATTCTGATGGTCATAGGCTTCTGTCTCGCGGCCTATTCTATTGTCGGTAATGATGTGCCACAGACATTGGGAACCTTTATTTCATCCAATGCGCATCGCCCTTGGTGGCTGTTGTGGATCTATGTCAGTAGTATTCTAGCCATTGTATTGGTTTATGGTTGGTACAGTTCTGGCGTGGGGGATGCATCTTATGGTCGTTTAGAAACGATTCCATTTCCCGCAGAAGGGGTCACGTGGCTCTATATTGTGCCACCGATCTTACTGATCATTTTGACTCGCTACGGAATTCCGGTCAGCACCACATTCTTAGTGTTAACGATTTTCTCTCCGAGTAGTCTTGGGTCGATGTTAACTAAGTCGATGATGGGTTATGCGGTAGCTTTTGTTGTTGCGATTATTGTTTATCGATTTGTGATTAAAGGCATCTCGGTTTATTTCAGTAAAACACGTGATGAAACACCCTCGAATATTTGGGTGGGACTACAGTGGGTTTCGACGGCATTTTTATGGAGTCAGTGGCTGATTCAGGATTTGGCCAATATTTTTGTCTACGTCCCTCGTCAGGTGCCGCTGGAGTTCCTGATTTTTGCAATTGTGGTGTTTATCGTACTGCTTGGGATCATTTTGTACCAACGTGGCGGGGCGATTCAGGGCATTATCGACACCAAAACGGGTGTGGCTGATATCCGCTCGGCAACCATTATCGACTTTATGTATGCCTTGATTTTATTGGTGTTCAAAGAGTGGAGTAATATTCCAATGAGTACCACTTGGGTATTCTTGGGCTTACTTGCAGGACGTGAATTTGCTATGTCCATGCATTTACATGAAGTGAATAAATATCGAACTTCACGAAATGTCAGCAAAGATGCGATGAAATTGATGCTTGGTTTATTGATGAGTATTTTCTTAGCGACAACCTTGCCATGGTTCTATCGTGTGGTGTCCGGTTAAGTCGACACGATCTCGATTTGAAGTAGGATATTGAGTAATAAAAAAGGGGAATACTTTATTCCCCTTTTTGACATCTAAAATACAGTTAGACCACGAAATTTTTCGGGCAATCTAAATTTTTCAGTGCGCTAAAGATCTGCTTCGAAGAATTACATACGATCAGTTTGGCACGATGCTGCGGCGGCAAGAAACCTTCAGCGACCGCATGGTCTAATTGTGCAATTAGTGCATCATAGAAGCCATTGACGTTATAAAGCATCATCGGTTTTTGGTGTTGATTCAACTGTCCCCAAGTGGCGATTTCTAAAATTTCTTCGAATGTACCGAGACCACCGGGCAGAGCAACAAAGGCACTTGCACGTTCTGCCATCATGGCTTTACGCTCATGCATACTGCGCACGACGTGTAGTTCAGTCAAATGATTATGTGCAATTTCATAATCCAACATAAACTCAGGAATCACACCCACGACTTCGCCGCCATGTTCGACCACAGCGTCAGCAACTTGACCCATCAGGCCAATACTGGCGCCACCATAGACCAGACCAAAACCATGTTCAGCCAAGCCTTGCGCTAATGCGATGGCTTTTTCTTGATAAATTGGATTGTTACCAGAGCGGGAGCCGCAATACAGTGCGATTAAAGGTTGTGTTGTAGCAGGAGAAGGATTACCACGTTTTTCTGTCATTTTTAATCCGCTATTCATTACGTTTTAATTTTACCTTAGCATGTTATTTTTTATGACACTACATTGGCAGCTAAATATGACAATTTAATGTCATCATTGGGTTTAAATTCTTCCATACTGAGATTGTACTTTGGTAAAAAAGGGTGAATTTTTACCTTAACTTGCTATACTTAAAACTTCATTTTAAGCTAAAGAACCGTCATGGGTAGTGGTTGTTGTCACTCAGCACACATCAAAATATTAGAAAGAACGCCATTAAAAGCGTTTGCGCATGTCCAATGCATATCATCTTCAATTCAGTATGATCCACGTGTGAATAACATTCAGGAGATACAATTATGATCTTTGAATGGATGTCCGACCCATCTGCATGGGTGGGTTTATTGACACTGGTGGTGCTTGAGATTGTTTTAGGTATCGATAACCTGGTTTTTATTGCGATTCTTGCGGAAAAATTACCGCCAGAACAGCGTAATACTGCACGGATTGTCGGCTTATTGCTTGCACTGTGTATGCGATTGGTCTTACTGGCCTCGATTGCATGGGTGGTGACTCTAACCAACCCACTGTTCCATATTTTCGACCATCCATTTTCCGGTCGAGATCTAATTTTACTGTTTGGTGGGGTGTTCTTACTGTTTAAAGGCACCATGGAACTGCGTGAACGTCTTGAAAACAAGCCCATGCTAAAGGAAGAAAATCCTGTGCATGCGACGTTTTGGATGGTGATTGTGCAGATTGTGGTGCTCGATGCCGTGTTCTCGCTCGATAGCGTGATTACCGCTGTCGGGATGGTGAAACACCTTTCTGTCATGATGATTGCGGTCATTATTGCTGTCGGCATTATGCTGTGGGCATCTAAACCACTGATGAACTTCGTGAACCGTCACCCAACGGTGGTGATTCTGTGCCTGTGCTTCTTGATGATGATCGGTTTCTCGCTCTTAGTCGAAGGCTTTGGTTTCCATATTCCAAAAGGTTACTTATACGCGGCCATTGGTTTCTCTGTCATGATTGAGTTCTTGAACCAAACCATGCGTCATAATCAGGAAAAAATGGTGACAACCACAGACTTACGTTATCGCACAGCCTCAGCAGTGATGCGTATGCTCGGTGGGAAAAATGTTGCAGACAATCAAAATGAAAATGAAGATGTGCTTGCAACACGTGCTTTTGCTGATGAAGTCTTTGATGAAGACAACGGGGTTTACCACAGTGTCATGGTACAAGGGGTACTGGGTTTATCTGAGCGTCCAGTAAAGTCCGTGATGACACCTCGTCCTGAACTGGAATGGATTGATTTAGATGAAGAACCTGAGGCGATTCGTGCTCAATTACTCAGTACCACGCATTCACGTTTAATTGTGGCACATGGTGAGCTTGACAATATTGCGGGTGCGGTACTGACTCATAAAGTCATGAATGACTATATTGAAACAGGCGTACTCGATTTCGAAAAACATCTCCGTGAGCCTGTGGTGGTGCATGAAAATGCTCAAGTTTTGATGGTGATGGAACAGCTACGTCAAGCACCGTTGCAAATGGCTTTGGTGTTGAACGAATACGGTTCAATTGAAGGGATTGCAACACCGATTGATGTCTTAGAAGCGATTGCTGGTGAGTTCCCTGATGAAGATGAACCAGAGACGGCAGCAGAAAGTCTCGATGATGGTTCATTGTTACTTGATGGCTCAACCGATATTCGTCATGTGTCTTTATTGTTAGGTCGTGACTTGGTGGATGATGCTGAACAGTATTCGACATTGTCCGGATATATCTTATTTCATTTGGGCCGTTTACCAGCCAATGGTGAAAAATTCAAAGCGGATGAACACATCTTTGAAGTGGTCACAATGGATGGCCATAAGATCGAAAAAGTGCATGTCATTCCCATGCCAACTGAAGATTAAGCTGAGGCCAAGAGAACATTCAGCTTAATCTATATAGATCAATATTGATTAACATACTGCTGATGAAAATTGTGTGGAAAGATCCGTTAAAATAGCCTGCATTGTCAGGCTATTTTTTTTTATGGAAACAAACATGTCACAAGTCCAATGTCCATGTGGCAAAGGTGAGTATGGTAGCTGTTGTCAGCCCTTACATACGGGGCGTGAAAATGCACAGAGCGCAGAGCAGTTGATGCGATCACGTTATAGTGCATTTGCACAACATGAGATTGATTATATTGTACAAACAACTGCAATTGGACAGCAGCAAGCCTTGGATGTGAGTGCCATTGCAGCGTGGAGTCAGGCCAATCAATGGTTAAAGCTTGAGGTGGTACAAGCCCAAGAAAAGCTCGATAAAAACCATGCTCAAGTTGAATTTAAAGCCCATTATCACGATGGGCAGCAAGAGCAGGTACATCATGAAATTTCACATTTTGTGAAGTTCGAGCAGCGCTGGTATTTCCTTGATCCGACCACAGAGATGCAAATCACCATGAAGCAACCCTGTATTTGTGGTTCTGGACGAAAATTTAAACAATGTTGTGCGCAATTTTTATAACATTTGAGCAGATTTAGCTTAGAATAGCGCGCATCTCAACCCTCAGTGGAAGAAGGGCGATGTTACTTACCGTTATTTATATTATCGCAATCACGGCAGAAGCAATGACAGGTGCATTGTCTGCGGGTCGGCGGAGTATGGACTGGTTTGGGGTAACATTGATTGCCTGTGTCACGGCACTGGGGGGCGGTTCGGTTCGTGATGTGCTACTTGGGCACTATCCACTGACATGGGTTAAGCATCCAGAATATCTCATGCTGACCTGCTTTGCTGCATTTGTCACCATCCTGATTGCAAAGTGGATGCGTCATCTTCGTAATATCTTCTTGGTTCTCGATGCCCTTGGTCTCATAGGTTTTACCATTATTGGCTGTCAAATTGCTTTAGAAATGGGCCATGGTTTTGTCGTCTCTGCAGTAGCAGGGGTGTTAACTGGGGTCTCTGGCGGTATTTTACGAGACATCCTGTGTAACGATGTCCCGCTGGTGTTCCGTCGTGAACTTTATGCCAGTATTTCTTTTGTGTCCGTGATTTGTTATTGGCTCTGCATTGAGATTGGCTTATCGCTAGAATTGACCGTCATTGCGACGCTCATTTTCGGTTTCACCTTACGTCTGATCGCCATTTACTTTGGCTTAGAAATGCCTAAATTTATTTATAAAGATGATGATGATCAGTCAGTATCTTCAAAAGATTTGTCGTAGCTGCATTGCTATAACATCACATTAAAATGCTAAAAAGACGGATCAATGGTCGGTCTTTTGCATGGATCTATACTAAAAAACGCAAAATCATACATCCTGTTGGGAAAGCAGTGTTCATCCTTCCACCAGTTCAGAGATCTTGTTATGGACTTAGTCTCACGTATACAACGCTTACCCATCGGTAAGTTTCACTACACTTTACTTTGGGTTATTGGCCTTGGCTGGATGTTTGATGCCATGGATACGGGGCTCATTTCCTTTATCTTAGCGAAAATGGCTGAAGATTGGGCCATGACGCCAAATGATAAAAGTTGGGTGGTCTCGATTGGTTTTGTTGGGATGGCGATTGGCGCGGTGTTTTCTGGAGGACTGGCAGATCGCTTCGGTCGAAAAACAATCTTTGCATGGACATTGGTGATTTATAGCTTAGCCACTGCTGCATGTGCGTTTGCACCTAATCTAACTTGGTTATTGGTATTTCGTTTTATTGTCGGCTTAGGTTTAGGTGGACAACTCCCAGTCGCGGTGACTTTGGTCAGTGAATATATTCCAGCACATGTACGTGGACGTTTTATTGTCTTACTAGAAAGTTTTTGGGGACTGGGCTGGTTGGTTGCTGCATTGGTATCACGCTTTATTATTCCGGATTTTGGTTGGCATGCGGCTTTCCTGATTGGCGGTATTCCTGCGTTATATGCGATCGTGATTTGGAAAATGGTGCCCGAATCGGTGCCTTATTTAATCAACCGTGGACGTTTTGATGAAGCACACGCATTGGTGAAAAAGATTGAAGCCAAATGTGGTGTAGAAGTTGTTGAAATCTTTGAAGTCAAACCAGTTGCAGAAAAGCACAATATCAGTTTTTCACAGCTTTGGTCAGGCATTTTTGCACGTCGTACTTTAATGCTGTGGCTCATTTGGTTCGGTATCGTCTTTTCTTATTACGGTATTTTTACGTGGTTGCCAAGTTTATTGGTCAAAGAAGGCTACACAATTGTTCAATCCTTTGAATATGTTTTGGTCATGATTTTGGCACAATTACCGGGTTATATTGCAGCTGCATGGTTGGTCGAAAAATTAGGTCGTAAAACTACGTTGGCGGGCTTCATTGGGATGTGTGCAATTTCGGCATATTTCTTCGGTCAGTCTGGCAGTGTGACAGAGATTGTGATTTGGGGCTGTTTAATGTCCTTCTTTAATCTCGGTGCTTGGGGCGTACTTTACACCTATACACCAGAACAATACCCGGCCAATATTCGTGCCTTTGGTTCGGGCTGGGCGGGTGCCATTGGTCGGATCGGGGGCATTGCCGCGCCTTTTGCTGTGACACATATGATGGATATGGATCATGGTTTTAGCTATGTCTTTATGATGTTTACAGCAGTCTTAATTGCAGTTGCAGTGGTGATTTTGGTTTTAGGTGAAGAAACCAAAGGCAAAACTTTAGAATCCATTGGTCTATAAAGACTGTTGAATTTTTAGTTGATCATGGTGAATAAAATGGATATTTTTACGCCATAAGACACAATTTGTCGCAGAGTGTTAGATCATCCCCTTGTATAGGGGACACCTGCGACATAGCATAAGAACCCAATAAAGAACGAACAATTTAGGATTACAGGTTGTTATGACAAGCCTTGCGCATCATGCGACAGAAAACCGTTCCGTAGCAGAATTTACCGAACAAGCATATCTCAACTACGCCATGTACGTGATTATGGATCGTGCATTGCCACATATCAGTGATGGTCTAAAACCCGTTCAGCGTCGTATCGTCTATGCGATGAGCGAGCTTGGGTTAAAGCCAACGGGTAAGCCAAAAAAATCTGCACGTACGGTTGGTGATGTACTGGGTAAATACCATCCTCACGGTGACTTAGCTTGTTATGAAGCTATGGTACTGATGGCGCAGCCGTTTAGTTATCGCTATCCATTTATTGAAGGTCAGGGAAACTGGGGTTCACCAGATGATCCGAAATCCTTCGCAGCCATGCGATATACCGAAGCAAAACTGTCTGCTTATAGTGATTTGTTATTGTCTGAGTTAGGACAAGGAACCTGTGATTGGCAGGATAACTTTGATGGTTCGATGAAAGAGCCAGTGAATTTACCTGCACGTGTACCGAATATTTTACTCAACGGCACAACGGGTATTGCAGTGGGTATGGCAACCGATATTCCACCGCATAACTTACGTGAAGTGGTGAAGGGCACCATCGCCTTAATTCGCAATCCTAATTTAACCGATGAAAAAGTTGCAGAATATATTCCTGCACCTGATTTGCCGACACGTGCGGAAATTATTACCTCTCCAGAAGAATTACTCAAAATACAAACCACGGGTCGCGGTAGTTATCGAACTCGTGCGGTGTACAGTATTGAGAAAAATGAAATCGTGATTACGGAGTTACCGTATCAGGTTTCAGGGTCGAAAGTGATCACGCAGATTGCAGATCAAATGCAGGCGAAGAAGTTGCCATTGGTCACGGACTTACGTGATGAGTCAGATCATAAAAACCCAACACGTTTAGTGATTGTCCTGCGCTCAAACCGTATTGATGCTGAATCGGTGATGAGTCATCTATTTGCAACCACCGACTTAGAGTCGAGCTATCGTGTCAATATGAACATGATTGGCGCTGACGGTCGTCCGCAAGTGAAATCGATCCGACGTATTTTGTTGGAATGGATCGAAATCCGTAAAAATACCGTAACACGTCGTTTGACTTATCATCTGAATAAAATTGAAAAACGATTACATATACTTGCAGGCTTGATCATTGCCTATCTGAATATTGATGAAGTGATTCGAATTATTCGTGAAGAAGATCAGCCTAAACCGGTGTTGATGACGCATTTTAATATCGATGAAATTCAAGCCGAAGCGATTTTAGAACTTAAGTTACGTCATTTGGCAAAACTTGAAGAAATGGAAATGCGCCGTGAACAAGAAGAATTGGAAGCCAAAGCAGCCATTATTCGTGAACAATTGGCGAACCCTGAATCATTAAAAGCATTGATCATTAATGAACTTAAAGAAGATGCGAAGAAATTTGGTGATGACCGCCGTTCTCCAATTGTGAAACGTGCAGAAGCCCATGCGATTAATGAACAGGATATGCTTCCTGCAGATCCTGTAACTGTCGTTTTGTCTGAAGCGGGTTGGATTCGCTCGGCGAAAGGTCATGAAGTCGATGCTGAGAACTTAAATTTCCGTGCAGGTGACCAATATCTCAGCCATGCGCAAGGTAAATCGAATCAACGTGTGTATGTATTAGATGATGCCGGTCGAAGCTATGCTTTGGGCATCAATACCTTGCCATCTGCGCGTGGTTTAGGTGAGCCTCTGAGTTCTAAACTTGCACCTGCAAGTGGTGTCGGCTTTAAACAAGTATTTATTGCTGAAGATGAAACAGAAGTCTTGGCCATGAGCAGTAAAGGCTATGGCTTTAAAACCCAAGCCAAAAACCTCGATACCAATGCAAAAGCGGGTAAAGCCTTCCTTAGTTTATCTGAAGGCGCGGCGGTCATGAATTTAACGGCGATTGAGAATGCAACACATCTTGCACTCCTCAGTTCTGCGGGTCGTTTGCTGTTGGTTGAACTTGATGAATTACCAGTATTGAATAAGGGTAAAGGTAATAAATTGATACAACTTGAGGCAAAAGATCAAATTGTATCCATGACAACTTTGAATTTAGATGAAATAATTCAAGTGCTTGCAGGAAATCAACAATTAAAGCTTAAAGGCGACGATCTGCAAAAATATGTGGGCAAACGTGCATCGAAAGGTGTGTTGTTACCACGTGGATATCAAAAAGCAAATAAACTGTTCATTCAAAGATAATACTAGCATCCATGGAACGAAATACGTTATATATGCTGTTATTCGTGAAATGGATGCAATATTAAGCACAAACAAGTTAAATAATGACCGCTTAATATTGAAAAAAAACAGTTGGATTATTAAGGATTACGACAGGAGAATTGGGCGTTATGGAAAAGATTTGGTTCGCTGAATACCAAAAGACAGGGATTCCAGAAACTGTAGAATTACCCGCAGAAAATACCTCATTGGTCGATATTTTTGAGCGTAATTTTCAGAAGTTTGGCTCAAGAGATGCCTTTATCTTCATGGATAAAGTCTTAACTTTTAAAGAACTTGATGAAGCAAGCCGTAAATTTGCAACCTATTTGCAAAGTTTAGGTTTGGCACAAGGTTCACGCGTTGCAGTTATGATGCCTAACGTTCTTCAATATCCTGTTGTTGCATTAGGTGTATTCCGTGCTGGACTGGTATTGGTCAACGTGAACCCATTGTATACCTCTCGTGAGCTTGAACATCAATTAAATGACTCTGGTTCAGAGGCATTGGTTATCATTGAAAACTTTGCATCTGTTTACCAAGCGATTATTGGTAAAACCCCAGTAAAACACGTGATCGTGGCATCTGTGGGTGACATGCTTGGTACGCTGAAAGGTACATTGGTTAACTTTGTATTACGTTCAGTACGTAAACAAATTCCAGCTTGGAACATTCCAGGTCATATTCGCTTTAATGCAGCAATGTCTAAAGTGAGTGCAAACAATTACAAACGTCCAAACTTAACTTTAAGTGATACTGCAGTGCTTCAGTATACCGGTGGCACAACTGGCGTATCTAAAGGCGCAGAATTGACCCATCGTAACCTTGTGTCAAACATGTTGCAGTGTGATGGTATTTTCCAAAGTAAATTTGGTCAGCAAGATGGTCAGCCAGATGATCGTATCTTCTGTGCATTACCGCTGTATCACATCTTTGCATTTATGGTGTGTGCACTTTACGGTATGTACAAAGGTCAGGCGAACGTATTGATTCCTAACCCGCGCGATTTACCTGCGGTAATGAAAGAATTACGTAAATACCAACCTTCATTCTTCCCAGCAGTGAACACTTTGTTTAATGCTTTGGTGAACAATGAAGAGTTCAAGCAACTTGACCACAGCAAGCTAAAAATGGCGATGGGTGGTGGTATGGCAGTACTTCCTTCGACTGCAGAAGCGTGGAAGAAAGTTACCGGTACCAATATTATCGAAGGTTATGGTTTATCAGAAACTTCACCTGTTGCAACAGCAAACCCTCCAGCATCAATGGAATTTAGCGGTACGATTGGTATTCCATTGCCACTGACTGAAGTTGCTATTCTAGATGATGATGGCAATGAAGTTGCTCAAGGGGAGCAAGGTGAAATTTCGATTCGTGGTCCTCAAGTCATGAAAGGCTATTGGAACCGTCCAGATGAAACTGCCAAAGTAATGACGGCGGACGGTTTCTTCCGTACAGGTGACATTGGTGTCATGGATCCACGCGGTTATGTGAAGATTGTAGACCGTAAAAAAGACATGATTTTGGTGTCTGGCTTCAACGTTTATCCTTCTGAAATTGAAGAAGTTGTTGCAAAACATCCAAAAGTACTAGAAGTTGCTGCGATTGGTGTTCCTGATGAAAAATCAGGTGAAGTACCTAAATTATTCGTTGTGAAAAAAGATCCATCTTTAACGACTGAAGAAGTTTTGGCATTCGCAAAAGAAAACTTAACTGGCTATAAACGCCCACGTTATGTTGAATTTATGGATGAATTACCAAAATCGAATGTTGGTAAGATTCTACGTAAAGATTTGCGTAAAACAGCATAATATGATGCATAAAAAAAGCGCCTTCGGGCGCTTTTTTATCGCTTTTAATTTAGATCATTAAAGCTTGCCTTTATTCATCGACCAGCGATCAAAGTAGCGACGTCCTACACCAAAAACACCTAAGAAGATAAACATCGCGCCGAACTGACGACTAAAGCCAGATTGGTTATAGCTGCCATAAGTTAAAATATTGTCGACTAAACAATATAGTGCAATGACAATGACCCAATGCCAAAGGGGAAGTTGCTTGATGGAAACTGCATAGAATGCAATCCACATGATGACAAAGCTGAAAACAGTCGACCATACATTTAAGTTGGCACAGATCACAGCAAGTAAAAATGCAGTCACAGGAATGACAATTTTTAAAACACGATCGACGCGAAGCTGATGGCGTTTTTGCTCTTCAAGAACTTCAAATAATTGATCTTGATCAGAAGTACTCATAGAGGATCCTTTCATCTGCCGATTATAAAAACACTATATTTAACAAAAATTATTCACGAAATGCCATGGTATTATAGCAGCCATAAAAATCTTCCTGAGAAAAAACACATGCACAGCATCAGTGGGATCATCTATCTCATTTTGGCCGCTTGTTTATTGCCATATGTATTTACATTTATTGCGAAGCGAGCTGCAGGTTTTAAGTCGAGTGATAATCAAAATCCACGTGAAGTTTTAGCGCGCTCTACAGGGGTGGCGAGCCGCGCACATGCAGTGCAGCAAAATAGTTTTGAAAGTTTACCTTTATTTATTGCGGCTATTCTAATGGCCGAATACATGGTGATTCATCAACAATACATCATGACCTTTGGGATTGCCTATCTCGTTTTACGTGTCATTTATGGGCTATGTTATTTAGCCAATTGGGCAACTTTACGTTCAATCATTTGGACCTTGTCGATGTTATGCCCAATTTGCCTGATGTTATTGGTCATTAAATTAAGCTAAATGTTCTGCTTGATGATTAAATTATCAGCATGATCGCTAAAATCACAAAAAAAGCGATAAAACCGTTATAATTGTGCCGGATTAAAAGATTTAACTTTGTTTAAAGAGTGATGCTATGAGCTACAGCAATATCCCAGCGGGTAAAGATGCACCAAACGACATCTATGTCATTATTGAAATTCCTGCAAATGCAGCACCAATCAAATACGAAATCGATAAAGATTCTGATGCGTTATTTGTAGACCGTTTCATGGGTACTGCAATGTTCTACCCAGCGAACTATGGTTATGTTCCAAATACATTATCTTTGGATGGTGACCCACTAGACGTACTTGTGGTAACTCCACATCCAGTAGAGCCAGGTTCTGTAATTCGTTGCCGTCCTGTTGGTAAATTGAACATGGAAGATGACGGTGGTGTTGACGCAAAACTCGTTGCTGTTCCACACGACAAATTGACTCCGCTTTATAAAGATGTTCAAGAATATACAGATCTTCCTGCATTATTGATCAATCAAATTGAACATTTCTTCCAACACTACAAAGACTTAGAGCCTGGTAAATGGGTTAAGTTAAGTGGTTGGGAAGGTGCTGATGTTGCTAAACAAGAAGTACTTAGCTCAATTGAAGCTTACAAAGCTGCGAACAAATAATATTGTTTTAAGCTGAGCATCGTTGTTATATGAAAACGATGCTCATAAAAAAACCTGCACAGTGTGCAGGTTTTTTTTCGCTATCTTAGAGTAGCTGCGAAATTAAAATAATTTCACAGGGATGTCTAACCAAATACGCCATTCATTGGTATCACCAATATAGTTGTTTTGGTAGTTATTACTAGCACGGTAGTAAGAATGACGAAGGCGTAAGCTTGCATCTTTGGCAAAACCAGATTGAACGGTATATTTCACTTGGTTAAAGAATTCGCGTTCTTCTTCATTGTCGCTAATCATTGTACCAGCATTATCAGTGGCTTTAATATCCCAACCGTAAACAAATGCTGAAGTCCAAGATAGGCCTGGAACATTTAATGCGCCAAAGTCATAGGTATATTGAAGTTGTACAGACTTTTCATCATTACCAATAAAGTCAGATAGATACGAGTTTGGCATGTAAATAGATTGTTTACCATCACCAACGTTTGTACCTAAGCCATAGTCGTAACCGGTATTACCAAAGTTTTGTTGGTAAGCAACCATGACATTGTGTGGACCACGATTATATGTTGTAGAAAGGGCAGCGATTGAGTTATCGAATGAGTCGTTGCTTTCACCAATTTGAGAATATAAGTATTGATTAGCATCTTTATCCCATTTTGTGTGATATGCGCTTAAATCATAAGTCAACGAGCTTTTATCAGCTAAACCTTGAGTAAAATTGGCATTGATATAATGACGATCTAAACGATCTTTAATATCTGTACCATAGTAAGCAAGATTTAATTGATCATTTGCTTTATATTTTGCACCCCAAACAATTGCGCGGTCTAACTTAGCACCATCAGAATTAATTTGATTTGATAATTGATTTTCAGTGAATTTACCAGCGATCAGGTTAAGATTATTAATCTCATTACTTTCAACCAAAACACCTGTGTAGTATTCAGGTACTAGTCGTGCAGTATTACTTGCTAATACAGGGATGTCGAGAAGTTGTGTACCGTAAGTTGCAGTCGTATTTGAAATACGTGCTTTTACGTATGCACCACCACGAGCCCAGTGATCATAAGCATCAACTTTACCATTCGCATCTTTGCCACCATGCGTTGGAATCATATCGTTACCGGTATGGGCATTTTCACCAAGTTTGATTGATGCATCGCCTATGATACCCGCTGCAAAACCAACAGTACCTTTGGTAAAACCTGAATCAAGATTTACGATAGCAGTTTGCGCAAAAGAGCTAGTATCATCTACGCCATTTTTTTTATCACGATGTAAATAACCTGTACGGAACAATACAGAGCCTTCGGCATCTTCCACAAAGCCTTTAGATTCACTTTGTTCGCTAGCAAAAGCAGTAGAAATAAGAGCAGCGTTTACTAATACTGCAAGTGTTAGTTGTTGAGCTTTAAGCATTGGGAGAGAGCCTCATGCAAATTTGGTTAATATGTAGTGCGATTGTATATTTTTTCTTAAAAAAATCACTATTTTTAATGCGCTTATTACACTAAAGTTAGAAAACATTCAGATCATCGGTCAATCTGTAATAAGCAAATGTTTCGTATGTTATTGTTGTTTAACAAATAGTTTATTTAAATTGAATATATATTAATCTAAAGAGAAGTTTATTCATTGCTTATCATAAAAAAATATAAAAAATGGTAAAAACTTTCATTTAACTTGCTGATTTATCATCACTCTTTGCGAAAAATTGTGCTGAATCTAAATTCGTATTTTGATCAAAAAGTATATCAATGGTTGAGGTGCATGGCATTACTGTTCAGGCACAGTAAGCACCGTTGGCGTGTTTTTTGTAAATAGAGAATGACTTTTAGCGAAGTCGTCAGAAATTTTTCCTTAAAAAAACAGTTCAATAAAAGATGATAATATTCGTGATAAATACATATAAATGAATGCATTAAATCATTGTTAAAGACTAGAACAAGATAAAAGATATTTTATGAATCAAAAGATTGGTTTTTACTGTTTTATATAATCTTACCTTTGTTTTTAAATGATTTAATTTATCAAAATAAGAAAAAAGGGGCTATACAGGGCGGTAAAATCGATTAAAATCGGCGCTAAATTTTACTCAACCCAATCCACGATCGATCCGATGTGGGGACTAAACATGATTCAATTTTATAAAAAAGCAATTTTAAGTATTTTAGTGACCCTAGGTACAGTCCCTGCATTTGCAGAACAAACTGAACAAGCCACAACTGCACAAGGGAATTGGTCTGGAAGTTTAGGCGTGGTAAACAAATATGTGTACCGTGCGAGTGAAGAAAATGATCAAGCGGCATTACAAGCCGGACTTGAATATGCACACAACAGTGGGCTGTTCGCGGGCTATTGGGGGTCTACACTCAACTATGACCCTACGGACGAAAGTCAGTCACATGGTTTTGAACATGATTTCTATGTTGGATATGGACGTGAACTGAATGAAGATTGGAGCTATAAGTCACAAGTGATGGCCTATGTCTATCAAGGTGGCGGTACTGTTTATAACGACGACCGATCTGAAAAGCGTCGCACGACGGGCGTCGAATTTATTCAGGACATTAGTTATAAAGATTTAACTGCAAGCATGGCTGTATTGTTGTCTGATGTTAATTATGGCAACGCAGGTGATGTATATCTGAATGCTGCTTATAGCTATGCATTACCTTATGATGTTTCATTAAATTCATCGCTTGGTGTTTCTGTTTTTAATGACAGTCGTGATGATAGCCTATTAACAACCACAGAAGATGTGGTGTTCACTGAAGCACGTTTAGGCTTGAGTAAACCGATTGCGGATACTGGATTTGAAATTGCTGCTGACTATGTATGGGGCGGTAAAGATCGTGAAGGCGAGCAATTAGACGATAACGTTGTGGTTGGATTGACCTATTCTTTCTAACATTAACGAGTTGATCGTATTCGGTCATATTCTTGAAAGTGCATAATGGTGATTGTGCACTTTTTTTATGCATTTTTGAGATCGGTGTTGAAAAAATATACTCAAAAAAGCGCATTTTTAAAATCCTGTTACATCTATCAACCTGAAGATTTAAATAATCTAAATAGATGAAAATCTGCATTCTAAAATAAATTAAAGAGAAAAAAGGCTAAATAGGATAATTAAAAAATAATAAATAAAAACAGTAATATATTGGTTTTTCATAAACCAAAATGGTGACTTTTATAAAAAAAATATGCGCTTATTTTTAAACATGGCACAGCGCTTGCTAATACCTCATTGAGTTCAACGAAATAACCAAAAAATACGTCGTCGCACGATGTGGGGGAACAAACAATGAAATTTGCACTTAAAGCTTTATCAATCGCTGTACTAGGAGCAGCATCGACATTTACTTTTGCTGAAGCACCTGCTTCTGAGCATTCTGTATCCGGAAATATCGGCGTACTGTCTAGCTATAATTTACGTGGTATTACCAATGTGCCTGAAAATAGCGGCGCAACTATTCAAGGTGGTTTGGACTATAGCCATGCGTCAGGCTTCTATGCAGGTTACTGGGGTTCAACCTTAGATTATGCACTTGGTGAAGAAGGGCGTGATTCTTTTGAACATGACTTTTATGCAGGTTATAACGGCAAAATTACTGAAGATTTAGGTTATACCGTCGGTGGTACGTATTATTACTACTATGAATCGGATGTTGATTCAGATGGTTTCGAAACACTCTTAGGATTGAACTACAAAGACTTTAGCGTATCTGCGCAAACCTTAACGCAAAATACGACTTGGGGTAACAAGGGCGATACGTATATCTTAGGTAGCTACAGCTATGCATTGCCAAAAGATTTCACGCTAAATACTTCATTGGGCCTATATGCATATGGTGATGATGACGAATTTGTAGAAACCACTGAAGACTTTGGCTTCCGTCATTTTACAGCAGGTTTAAGTCATCCATTGGGTGACACTGGTGCGAGCGTAAATATGGATTATATCGTGGGTGGTTATGACCGTCTGGATGAAAAACAAAAGAATAAAGTCGTATTTGGCTTGAAATACGAATTCTAATTTTAAAAAGCATTAAAAATGGCGACCTAGGGTCGCCATTTTTTTAAGCATTGAGTTGGCTTCGATAAGACAGCGCTTCAGATACGTGTTGAGCTTGAATGTGTTCACTTTGAGCCAAGTCGGCAATGGTTCTGGCAACACGTAATACCCGATGATAGGCACGCGCAGATAAATTCATTCTCTGCTGGGCTAACTGTAAAATATTCTGTGCAGTAGCATCCAAAACTGCTTGTTGCTCCAATTGCGTCGGCGTGAGCGCTATATTGGATTTTTGCTGACGCTCTATTTGTAACTCATAAGCTTGTATAACACGATGCCTAACCACACTTGAACTTTCAACCTCTTGCGAACTTTGTAATTCATGCGCTGCCAGTGGCGGGACATCTATATGTAAGTCAATTCGATCTAATAATGGACCTGAAATACGGTTTTGATAGCGTTTAATACTTTCAGCACTACATTGACAGCGGCTGTCTTGGTTAAAGGCATAGCCACATGGACAAGGATTCATCGCCGCAATCAGTTGAAAATTTGCAGGGAAGGTGATTTGACGAGAAGCGCGTGAAATCACAATTTCTTTGGATTCGAGTGGTTGCCGTAACACCTCCAACACCTTTCGATCAAATTCAGGCAGCTCATCTAAAAATAAAACTCCTAAATGTGCCAAGGTGATTTCACCCGGTTTAGGATTTGATCCTCCACCGACGAGGGCAATCGCAGATGCGGTATGGTGTGGCGCACGAAATGGACGCTGCCCAAAATGATGATTTGCACCTGCAATAGAATAAATACTCGCGACTTGCAAATTTTCTTGCATATCTAAGGGGGGCAGAATACTGGGTAAACGCGAGGCGAGTAGCGTTTTGCCTGTGCCCGGTGGACCCCGAAATAGTAGAGAATGACCGCCAGCCGCTGCAATTTCTAAAGCACGACGTGGTCTGAGTTGACCTTTCACATCAGATAAATCAAAAGGGTAACTGTGTTGATTGGCTGACGATGTTGAAGGATGGCTACTGATTAAGGCCGAACGACTCAAATGTTCACATACATCCTTAAGATGCTGTGCAGGAAAAACTTGGAACTCCGGCAGTTGCGCCGCTTCATCGGCATTGAGTGCCGGTAGAATCAGATGATGCCCGATATGCTGACAGGCAATGGCTATGCTTAAGATGCCACTGACAGGTCGTAAATAACCATCAAGTGCCAATTCTCCAATAAATTCAAAGCCATCTGCTGCATTTTCAGGAAGTTGTCCCGACGCGATCAGAATCCCTAAAGCAATGGCGAGATCTAAACGTGAACCATCTTTGGGTAAATCTGCGGGTGCAAGATTAATGGTCAGACGTTTGGTCGGGAATTGAAAGCCGCTATTAATAATCGCAGAGCGGACACGGTCTTTACTTTCACGGACGGCGGCCTCAGGTAGGCCAACAATGGTCAATGAAGGCAGACCTTGGCTGACATGGACTTCAACTTCAATTTGGGGTGCATTCAAGCCGAGCAAACCCCGAGTATAGATTTTGGCAAAAGACATATTATTGTTCCGTTATGGTGCATTATTTTTAATCGTTATGCGTCTTTTGTTGCACTAAAAAGGTGCTTATTTTTTGTTCTGAATTTTTTGTTCGAGTTCTTCGACGTGTTTCAACAATTCATTTAAACGTAAATTGGCATTATTCAGTGCAGTACGTTGGCGTTCGATTTCTTCTTTCGACACGAGATCCATTTTGCTCACAGCTTCATTGAGTAAGCTGCGAAGATTATGTTCGACGTCTTTTTTCGGCTGATCGATTTGTTCTAATATCGCTTGTAGTAAGGTTTCAATCATTGTTTAGACCATCCTCAGTGAATTGGTGGCAGCAGTTTAACATCGCCACATTCATGACCATAGTGCTTTCATTTAAATATGCGTTTAATCGATCAGTAAAATCGTAATTCTTCTAGTAAAAACGTCTATTTTTATAAGCATACGCAAGATTATCCGTATAAAATAGGTTATAAAGAAATCTCATGCTGAGCTGACTATTTTCCCCCGACTGTAGTCATATTGGCATGAAAATTGAACATAAAACCTTACAGGTGAAATAAGCCGAAGGAAAACAAAACATGAAGCTCGTAACTGCAATTGTAAAACCTTTTAAATTAGATGACGTGCGTGAAGCACTCTCTGAAAATGGTGTTCAAGGGATCACTGTCACTGAAGTTAAAGGCTTCGGTCGCCAGAAAGGTCACACTGAACTTTATCGTGGTGCTGAATATGTGGTTGATTTTTTACCAAAAGTAAAAATTGAAATCGCAATCAGTGATGAAATGGTTGATACCGTAATTGAATCAATTACTCGTGTTGCAAGCACAGGAAAAATTGGCGACGGTAAAATTTTTGTAAGCAATCTGGAACAAGTCATCCGTATCCGTACTGGTGAAACAGGTGCAGATGCCGTTTAAAAAATTGGCATGAAGTTTGCTGAGTAGCTAATAACTCAGAAAATCAGGTCGGGGGATACGAATGAAAAAGATGCTAATTGCACTCGGCTTGTCCAGTGCACTTTTAGGTGGTTCTGTTGCGTGGGCTGAAGAAAGCGCAACAGCACCTACAGAAGAAGTCACAGTAGTTGATACTGCAAATACAACAACGCTAAATACAACAGAAGCTGCAGTTCCAGTTGAAGCAGCGCCAGCACCTGCAGAAGAAGAGCCTAAGCTCGATACAGGTGATACAGCATGGATTTTAGTGTCCACTGCACTTGTGTTACTCATGACAATTCCCGGTTTAGCATTATTTTACGGCGGTATGGTCCGTAAGAAAAATGTACTCAGCACCATGGCACACAGTTTCGTTGCGGCAGGTGTCGTGAGCTTAACGTGGGTGATTGTGGGTTATAGCTTAGCATTTGGTGAAGGTAATGCCTTTATCGGTAGCTTAGACAAATTTATGTTATCGGGCATCACCACAGAAGCCTTGTCCGGTACGATTCCAGAGATTCTTTTTGTTATTTTCCAAATGACATTTGCCATCATTACTGTTGCCATTATTAGCGGTTCGATTGCAGAACGTATGAAATTCGGTGCTTTCGTTGCCTTCATCGCAATTTGGAGTGTCGTGGTTTATGCACCAATTACCCACTGGGTATGGGGCGGTGGTTGGTTAGGTAACGACGGTGCGCTTGATTTTGCGGGTGGTACGGTTGTTCACATCAACTCGGGTGTTGCGGGTCTCGTTGCAGCGTACATGCTTGGTAAACGTATGGGGCTTGGCCGTGAATCTATGGCACCACATAATCTAACGTTAACCGTCATCGGTGCAAGCCTTGTATGGGTAGGTTGGTTCGGTTTCAACGGTGGTTCTGCACTGGGTGCAAATGGTTCAGCTGGTTATGCATTGGTGGTAACACAAGTTGCAGCAGCGGCAGCAGCAGTGGCATGGTTAATTACTGAAAAAGTGGTTCGTGGTAAAGCGTCTGTCTTGGGCGGTGCTTCTGGTGCGGTAGCTGGTCTTGTGGTGATTACACCTGCGGCAGGTTTCGTAACAGTTGGCGGCGCTCTAGCGATGGGTCTGATCGGTGGTGTGGTTTGCTTCTGGGGTATTACTGCGCTGAAACGTGCGTTGAAAGCGGATGACTCTTTGGATGCGTTTGGTCTACATGGTGTCGGTGGTATCGTGGGTGCGATCCTTACAGCATTCTTTGCCAGCGAATTCATCATGGGTGATAAAGCACCGAGCAACTTAATGCATCAATTATGGGTTCAAGTCGAAGGTGTACTAGCGACCATCGCTTACTCAGCAGTGATGACATTCATTATCTTGAAAGTGATTGATCTAGTGATTGGCATCCGTGTTGAAGCTGATGACGAACGAATGGGTCTAGACTTAAGTCAACATGGTGAACGTGTAGAATAATAAGATTTCAGTAAATCAATATATTGTGTAAAACAGCCCAAAAGGGCTGTTTTTTTTCCATATCTAGCGTAAAGCTCTACAAATTTCAAAAATTTTGCTACACTCTAAATCCATTCGGATTTGTTCAATTTAACCGCTATGCATTGTCCATTTTGCAACGCTGAAGACAGTAAAGTGATTGACTCACGTCTTGCTGCTGAAGGCTGTCAGATACGCCGCCGCCGTGAATGTATTAGTTGCGGTGAACGTTTTACAACTTTTGAAAGCTATGAAGTGGTGATGCCGCGTGTCATCAAGTCTGATTCAAAGAGCGAACCTTTTGATGAGGCCAAGCTCCGCCGCTCGCTGATGCATGCCTTGCAAAAGCGTCCAGTAACGCAAGAGCAAATTGAAACGGTACTCAGTGATATTCAATTGCAAATTCGCCGTTTGGGTGAACGTGACGTGAAATCACGCACCATTGGTGAAATTGTCATGCAGTCTTTGTTTGCTTTAGATCATGTGGCTTATGTGCGTTTTGCTTCTGTGTATCAAGACTTCCAAGATGTAGAAGCTTTTCGTCGTCAAATTGAACAAATGCAGCAGCGTGAGCACTAATGCACATCTGCTTCCATTTTTATCATGAGTGATTACATGTCTGAGTTAGATCAAGTGACGTTGCAGCAGCATCAACAGTGGATGCGGCGTGCAATTGCATTGGCACAGCAGGGGCAATACAGCACGCGTCCTAACCCCAATGTAGGCTGTGTGATTGTCAAAGACGGTCAATTGGTTGGTGAGGGCTTTCATCCCAAAGCGGGTCAGCCGCATGCAGAAGTCTTTGCAATGCGTGATGCGGGTGAGGCCGCACGTGGCGCAACCGCTTATGTGACTTTGGAGCCTTGTGCACACTATGGACGTACGCCACCTTGTGCCAAAGGTTTGGTGGAAGCAGGTGTTGCTCAAGTCGTTGTGGCCTGTCCCGATCCCAATCCATTGGTTGCGGGTAAAGGTGTACAAATCCTACGTGATGCTGGCATTGACGTGATCACAGGTATTTGTGAAGCAGAAGCGCATCAATTGAACTCGGGCTTTTTAAAAGCCATGGCGACAGGCATGCCTTGTGTCCGCCTCAAAGTTGCATCGAGCCTAGATGGGCGTACTGCCATGGCCTCGGGTGAGTCTAAATGGATCACCGGTGCAATGGCGCGACAAGATGTACAGCATTGGCGTGCGATATCAGGTGCTGTGATTACTGGGATTCAAACAGTATTAGCTGATGATTGCTTACTCAACGTACGTCAACTCGATGACGATGTTGACATGCGTAACGTGGTTCAGCCGAAACGTATCGTGCTAGATCGTCAAGGCCGCTTGCCATTAACCGCAAAAATATTGCAGCAACCTGAAACCGTGATGGTCATGGGGCCATATCGTCAGGAACTTGCTGACTTGGGCGTGGTACAATTTGAAATTCAGCCCTTGGCCGATCTGTTAGCAGTTTGTGTTCAACAGTTCCAAATTTATGATGTACTTGTGGAAGCTGGTGCGACACTTTCGACCGCTTTCTTACAAGAACATTTGATCGATGAAATGATCAGTTATGTTGCACCGACCTTGTTGGGTCAGTCAGCACGTGCGATGTTTAATGCGGAATTTGACCGCATGGCAGAGCAGCTTCGATTTAAGCTGAAAGATGTCACTCAATTGGGTGATGACATTCGCTTAAGGTTAATCCCTTCTCAAGAGACGCTATGAATTCAGAGTCTACGGTTTATCACAAACGTCGTCATGCGGCTCGTACCACAGACGAATATCTTTTCCATCAGTTGGTTCCTTATTTGGGAAACAAACGCCGTCTATTACATCTGATTTTAGAAGCACTTGAGCAAACGGGAACCTTAAAACGCGAAGATGGTCGTGCGCCGATATTTGCTGACTTTTTTGCAGGTTCGGGTGTGGTGTCACGGTTGGCACGTCAAAACGGCTATCGTGTTATTGCCAATGACTGGGAACCTTACAGTCATGCCTTGAACAGCGCGATTCTCTCTTGCGTTGAAGCACCAGCGTTTAAAGAGTTGGGTGGCTATCAGAAAGCGATTGATTATCTGAACCGTTTGCCAGAAGTTAAAGGTTGGGTGACCCATAACTTGTGTCCACGGAATGATGAAATCTACGATCCGGCACGTGACCGTTTATTCTTTAAACGCCGTAACGGTATGCGTATAGATGCGATTCGTCAGCAAATTGCAACTTGGCAAGCTCAAGGCGCGATTGATGATGTGGAAATGAGTGCTTTGTTAGCGCCGTTATTGTATTCAGCAAGTTTTGTCAGCAATACCAGCGGTGTATTTAAAAGTTTCCATCATGGTTGGGGCGGTAAAACCCAAGCGGCCTTAGATCGTATCGGCTCATTGTTATGGCTGACTCCAAGTCGTTTTTGTGAAATTGGTGATCCGAAAAAACCCGCCGCGGAAATGTGGTGTGTCGACGCACAGCATTTGGCCAATCAAATGAGCGGCTTTGAAGTAGATGTGGCTTATCTCGATCCACCATATAACCAACATGCTTATAGCAGTAACTACCATGTGTTGAATGCCTTAACGTTATGGGATCAGGTGGATTTACCAACGCCAGATACCAAAGGCTTTAAGAGCGGAATCGACCGTGCATGGCGGAAAGAACGTCCAAGTCCATATAATTCTTCGAAGCATGCGAAAGAAGCTTATGAAAAATTATTAGAAACCATCAATGCACGTTACATCCTGACGAGCTATTCAACCGATGGTAATATCAGCGCCACAGATTTGTTACAAGCCAATTTAAAACGTGGCAGAGTAAGCTTATTGACGCAAGATGTACCACGTTACCGCGTGAGTAAGCAGCGTCAGTCTGAACGTGCACGCGTACTAGAGTTTATTGTCATCACGGATACGCATGCCAAATCAGGTCCACCAATCCGTCAGTTGTTGAGTCAATTGCACCATTTTGCAGAATTAGGTGGTGTCGATACCTCTGGCGTGAGCACGCAACTTGATTTGTGGTAAAAATCATCGCCCCATATTTTTCAGGGATTGAACATGTTTACAGGCATTATTGAAAGTCTAGGTAAAGTTGAAAGCATTCAAAACGTGGGTGGCGATGTCCGCTTGCGTATCCAGACAGATTTAGACATGTCGGATGTGCATTTGGGAGATTCTATTGCCACCAATGGCATTTGCTTAACCGTGATTGACTTTGGTAGCAATTGGTATGCAGCTGATGTATCACGTGAAAGTTTAAATCGGACCACTTTGGAACACTGGAAAGCAGGGCAGGCAGTAAATGTGGAAAAAGCCATGTTGCCGACCACGCGTTTTGGTGGACATATTGTCAGTGGTCATGTCGATGCAGTGGGTGAAATCACTCAAGTTCGTTCAGATGCACGTTCAATTTATTTTGAAGTGACCGCACCGAAAGAAATTGCACGCTATTTAGCAGAAAAAGGCTCTGTGACCGTGGATGGTATTAGCCTGACGATTAACCATTTACGTGGCAATGTGCTGAGCTTAAATTTAATTCCGCACACGGCTGAACGAACCAATATCGGTACGTGGAAAGCTGGGGCTAAAGTGAACTTGGAAGTGGATGTTTTAGCACGTTATATTGAGCGTTTATTGCTCGGAGATAAAGCCGCTGAGACCACGGCGCAATCGAAAATTAGCTTAGATTTTCTCGCTGAAAATGGCTTCTTGAAATAAGTTGATACCGAAGAAAACCAAACAGTCTGATTGAAAAATTAGACTGTTTTTTTATTTTTGGTGATAATGCGTCGCGGAATGACATATATGATGAATAATCAGACAGGTGATAATGATTGATTTCTTACTGAATCTGGAACAGTGGTTACCCATGTTATTGGAAAATTATGGTGTGTGGATTTATGCCATTTTATTTCTGGTGATATTTTCAGAAACGGGTTCAGTATTTATGTTCTTCCTGCCGGGAGACAGCCTATTGCTTGCCATCGGCGCATTATGCTCAACGACGGAAGTGGTGCATTTACACACCATGGGGCTGCTGTTATTTGTCGCATCGGTCTTGGGCTACTGCGTCAATTACTATACGGGCAGCGTGCTAGGCATTAAGTACTTTAATAAGCACACACGTTATTTTAAGCCCGAATATATGGTCAAAACCAATAAATATTTTATGAAGCATGGCGGTAAAACGATTTTAGTCGCACGCTTTGTACCCTTTGTGCGTTCTTTTGCGCCTTTTGCTGCTGGATCTGCACGCATGAACCTTGGCACATTTATGTTCTATAACGTGCTAGGTGGTTTCATCTGGATTGGATTATTACTCGGTATCGGTTATTTCCTAGGACATACCGTTTCTGCAGTTGCAGATTTGGTCTAAGCTAAACTTAGACATAAAAAAAAGCTCACAGTTGTGGGCTTTTTTTATGGAGTCGATGACCACTTAGTGTTTTGTAACGGTCACTACATCAAGGGTTTGAAAAATCGAGCTGTGGGGCGGTTGCTGAATGCTAAAACCACCTTTTTCTGATTCACGGCTGAGATAAACCGAAATACTGTGAAAGTCTGAATGACTCAGCCAAAGATCTTTGGCACGAATGTCCCATTGTTCTCCAGCAGATAGAGAGGATATTTTCTGGGTAATCTGGTGAATGATGTCCATATTGAATTCCCATCTGGATGCATGATTATATTTTTAGGATGCCTGAAGCATTGTATTTTGAGGGACAATGCTTCAGTCATATGAACATCATGTTGCAAATACATGTCAGTTTAATGACAGTGACCAGATTTCGATGCACGGCTTAAGATGCTTGGGACGATGTAGATTCTGTCGAAAAATTAGAGTTTTCTAAGATATAGTCAATTTCTTCTTGTGCGGCTGCTTTCAATTTTGCACGAAAATCACTGACGGCTATTTCGATTTGCGTTTCTGCCTCAAGTTCCAAGCGCACGCGTACACTTTCTAGTTCTGACAACATCTGTCCTTCGCTCACCGATAAGCTTTGACTTAATCCCGCTAAACCCGTTTCAGGGTTTTTATGATAGCGAGCGGCATAGTGTTGTACTTCACGATTAAGATTATGCTGCATCATGGTGAGCGCTTGCGTTTGTGCAGCAAAGCGTAACTCTTCGTCACGTTTCAGTTGTTCTGCATAGGCTTGTTCAGCTTCACGTTTTTCTTCTAAGGCTTTTTCTAAAGCCAGTTGTTTACGTATACGAGCATCTTCTATCAACTGTGCTTTTAAATCTGCATAGGCAGACTCAATTTTGTCAAAAGACACTTGCTGCTGCTGTTGGTCATTGACCAGCCATTGTTGAATGTCTGTACTGGGATTGAGTACATCGCAAACGCGACCAAGGTCATCAATAAAGGTCTGACGAATAGCTTCAGGTACTTTTAACCAGCGCTGTTTAAAGTCTGGACCGACATTCAATGCCATGGTGCATCTCCTTGCAAATAGGGTAAAACCAATATCACGTTAAAGTTTATGGGTCTGCGGTTGAACGCCCAAACGTCGATATTGTTTATATTTTTCACGCCCGATAATTTTAGCGGGTTCGTTATTTTCAATAATTTCGATAATGTGACTAAAACTTGCGAACTGTTCAAGTGCTTGATCGTTAAAATTAAACACAATCCAGTCGGCTTGCTCAGGCAATTGGGCAGAAATACAGACCGTTGCCTCGGGTTGATCGATACCATGGGGAATGAAACCTGTGTGATCGAAACTCCACAGGCGTTCATCAAGTTGTTGCTGTAAGTCTGGGTCAGCACAATGTAGCCAAATACGTACAGGCTGACGCAGGATCTTACGGCATAAACGACAAGTGCTTTCGACTTGTCGTTCAGGACTTTTTTCAAATAAATAAAAGCTAACTTTAGCCATTCGCTTGAGCACGATTCGCTAAGAATTGCATTAATAATGGTACAGGACGACCTGTTGCGCCTTTATTTGCACCTGAGTTCCATGCAGTCCCAGCAATGTCTAAATGCGCCCAACGGTATTCACGCGTAAAGCGTTGAAGGAAACATGCAGCGGTCACAGAGCCTGCTTTTGGACCACCAATGTTGGCAATATCTGCAAATGGAGAATCAAGTTGTTCTTGATAATCTTCAATCACTGGCATGCGCCATACGCGGTCAAAGCTATGTTGACCTGCAGCAGTCAATTCAGCCGCAAGTTCATCATCAGGGGTGAACATACCGGTAAGGACTGAACCTAATGCCACAACACATGCACCAGTGAGGGTTGCAATATCAATCACCAGTGCAGGGTTAAAGCGTTTTACATAGGTCAAGGTATCGCACAGAACCAAACGACCTTCGGCATCGGTATTTAAAATTTCAACGGTTTGACCGCTCATGGTTGTCACGATGTCGCCCGGGCGAGTGGCATGACCAGACGGCATGTTTTCTGCAGCAGCAATTGCGCCGACCACATGAATCGGTAATTTCGCTTCACACAGCGCACGGATGGTACCCAAAACTGATGCAGAACCGCACATGTCGAATTTCATTTCGTCCATGCCCGCACCTGGTTTAAGTGAGATACCACCAGTATCAAAAGTCACGCCTTTACCAACAAGCACTACAGGGGCTTCTTCACGATTTGAAAGGTATTCGATGGTAATAATACGGCCTGGACGGTCAGAACCTTTACTCACAGCAAGGAAAGCACCCATACCGAGATCAGCCATTTGCTGTTCATCGAGTACAGTCACTTTGAGTTGATCTGGGAATTCAGCTGCAAGTGCTTGAGCTTGTTCGGCCAAATATTCAGGGAAACAGATATTGCCCGGACGGTTACCTAAGTCACGAGTAAAACTTTGACCTGATTGCACTGCAGAAATTAATTCAAGCTGTGCAGTGGTTAATGGACTTTCAGTAGCGATTAAATGGATCTGCTCCAAAACAAATTCATTTTTCTTAGACTTGTATTCATCAAATGCATAAGCCGCTTGCGTCAGGCTAAGTGCAAATAAATAATGTTGTTCTTGTGGTAGGGCAGAGATATCGACACTGATCTGTTTGAATTTTTTTTGTGACGCTTTAATAATAGTTTGTGCAATTTTTGCAAATTTATTGACTTGTAATTCAGCAACTTTGCCGAGGCCTAAAAGAGCGCTATTGCGACAAGCGGCAATGTTCGCCACCAAAGGCAGGCTTTCATTGAGTGCTGCTTTAAATTGAGTCGCGTCAATTAAATTATCTAAATCATTGATTTGATATGAAGTAGCTGCATTTGTAACGTGCTCAGAATCTACTAATATCAACAAATATTGGCTGGACGCATTCGCTTGGAATGACGTATTAATAGAAAGTTTCATGTGCGGTATTTATGCCTTTTTAAATTTATAAACCATTAAACCATTGAAACATTTATATGAATAGAGTTTCAATGAGCAACAAGGGTATAGGTTTTATATTTTCTACATTCGGGTAAACTAACGCTAGTTTTTATTGGCCCTATTTTTGGAAGAATTAATTTGATTATTCGGCGTTATCTGGTCAAGCAAGTGGTGTCGACATCACTGGTTGTGATTGCCTTATTGACCTTGATCATGATGGGTGGTCGGTTGATCAAGTACTTTGGTGTGGCGGCGCAGGGTCGTTTAGATGCAAGTATTTTATTTAGCATCATTGGCTACCGTTTGCCTGAGTTTTTAACCTTAATTCTTCCGCTCGGTTTCTTTATTGGTCTGATGTTGGTCTTTGGTCGTCTGTATGTCGATCATGAAATGGCTGTACTCAATGGTAGTGGTGTCAGTCGCAATCAATTGTCACGTTTATTGGTGCCAATGACCGTGCTCTTTATGGCTGTTCAAGCATTTTTGATGCTGTGGGCGTCGCCTTGGGGCATCCGTCAGTTTGAAGCATTAACGACTTCACAAGCGGTACGAACAGGCTTTGACTTGGTTCGCCCGAAAGAGTTTATTTCCTCTGGGCCCTATACCATTTATGCAGGCGACTTGTCAGAAGACCGTAAAAACTTAAAAGATATTTTCTTTTATCAGCGTGCAGAAAAAGAGGGTAAGCCTGATGTCATTATTTTGGCGAAGGAAGCGACCCGCGTCGAAGTGCCCGATGATAATGCCAATGTGGTGGATTTGGTTGAAGGCCGCCGTTACGAAATCTATCCGGGGCAACCGCGTTATTCTCAAGCTGAATTCCAAAGTTATCGTTTACGTTTAGAAAATGATAAAGAAGCAAAATTTGAAAGTACCGAAGTAGAAGCTTTACCAACCTCGAAGTTATGGGATAACCGTCATGATCCTGTGGTTGCCAGTGAACTCGGTTGGCGGATATTTGTGCCGTTCGCTATTTTTGTGGCGTTATTACTCGCTACCGCTTTGTCTGAAGTGAGTCCTCGTCAAGGGCGTTACCTGAAACTGTTCCCAGCTTTACTTATTTTTGCCAGTTTAATCGTAGCCTTAATGGCGATCAAAACGCGGATCAGTAAAGATGAAATGGGGATTTGGGCTTATCCACTGGTCTTAGTGATTTACGGCATTGCAGCAGCATTGTTCTCGCGTAAACAAAAATTAGCGCCCAAAATTAAGAAACAAATTCAGCGAGTGAGGTCTTAAAATGTTGGCACGTCGTATAGTTGCAAAACATGTGACCAAAACTACTGCTTTAGCCATGCTTGGTGCGACAGCGGTATTGGCTGGCTTACAAGTGCTTTTTACTTATTTAGGTGAATTGGGCTCGCTGAAAGAAGGCTATAACGCATGGAATGCTTTGCAGTATGTGTTATGGAGTTCACCGAATTATTTATATGAAATTTTACCGATTTCAGCCTTGATTGGCGCGGTACTGGGTTTAGGGACTCTAGCTTCAAACAGTGAATTGATTGTCATGCGTTCGGTCGGCATCAGCCTTTGGCGGATTGTGGGCTGGGTGATTCGTTCGGCACTCATTTTGGTGGTTTTATCCTTTGCATTAAGCGAATGGGTCATTCCCTATACCAATGAACAAGCCAAAAGCGTCAAAAGTCACCGCACTGCGGCTGAGTTGGGTGAAGTCAAAGGCTATTGGTCGCGTGAAGGTCAGCGCTTTATTTATATTGACTATGCCAATTCGAAAGGTCAAATTAAAGATGTTCAGGTTGTTGATTTTGATGAAAAATATCGTTTGCGAGGCACTTTGGATGCGGAGCAAGGGAATTTTGTCCAAAATGGTTCTTGGTCGCTGCAAAATTCAACCCAAGTGGATCTATTAGCGACGGGTGATGCTGTAGCGAAGCAAAATGCTGAACAACCGCTTTCATTGGCCTTGCAACCCAAATATGTGCATATGGTTACCATTGACCCTGAAGATCTATCACCGAGTCAATTGGTGAGCTTTATGAGCTATATGCATGAATATAGCCAAGTCCCGAAAACTTACCAATTGGCGTTTTGGCAAAAGTTTGGTTCGCCCTTTGCTTTAATTGCCTTGGTGGTGATTGCTTGTTCATTTATTTTTGGACCTTTACGTCAACAGTCGATGGGTTTCCGCTTGGTGATTGCCTTATTTGCTGGACTGGGTTTTTACTACTTACAAGATTTCTTGGGTTATGCAAGTTTGGTGTACGCGCCATCGCCTGCATGGTTCGTCTTTATACCAATTATTTTGATGTTTGTAGCGGGTGGCTACTTGCTGCATCGCGCACGTTAAGTGCATGCAAGATTGAGTAAAACAATGTTGATGACCTAGATAAACCATGGTTGTCACATAGAGTCTTCACCGAAAATTCGGTAAGATAGTATGATTAATTTATAAACGAAAGAGTGTTCATTATGACGGATGCAACTGCTGGCAAAATCCCACACGTATTGGTAATTATGGATGGTGTGGGTCATCGCGAAGCGGTCGAGGACAATGCCTTTTTAGCAGCAAAACGACCAAACTTGACTGCAATGCAGGAAAAGCATCCGCATGGATTGATTTCAGGCTCTGGCGAAGACGTTGGTTTACCTGATGGTCAAATGGGTAACTCTGAAGTGGGCCACATGAACCTTGGTGCAGGACGTGTGCTGTATCAAGACTTTACTCGTATTACCAAAGATATTCGTACCGGTGCATTCTTTGAACATGATGTTTTAGTTGATGCGGTTGAAAAAGCCAAAGCTGCCAATGGTGCAGTGCACATCATGGGCTTATTGTCTGAAGGTGGCGTGCATTCACATGAAGATCACATTGTGGCGATGGCTGAATTGGCATTAAAACGCGGTGCAAAAGTTTATCTTCATGCATTCCTTGATGGTCGTGATACACCGCCAAAAAGTGCACAACCTTCGCTTGAAAAATTAGATGCACTGTTTGCTCAGTATCCGGGTCAAGGTCGTATTGCCACCATGATTGGTCGCTACTTTGCAATGGATCGTGACAACCGTTGGGATCGTGTTGAGCAAGCCTATCGTCTTTTAACTGAAGGTGAAGCAGTGCGTACAGCAGCGACTGCTGTTGAAGGTCTAGAGCAGGCTTATGCTGCTGAAGAATCAGATGAATTTGTGAAAGCGACGCGTATTGGTGATTTAGCACCGATCCAAGATGGTGATAGCGTTGTCTTCATGAACTTCCGTGCTGACCGTGCGCGTGAAATTACCAAAGCTTTTGTGGAAAAAGATTTTGCAGGTTTTGAACGTAAAGTGGTTCCCGCTTTATCAAAATTTGTCATGTTGACACGTTACCAAGCAACAATTGATGCACCTGTGGCTTATATGCCAGAAGCGCTGCATAACTCGATTGGTGAATACCTGTCTAATTTGGGTAAAACACAACTGCGTATTGCTGAAACTGAAAAATATGCACACGTGACCTTCTTCTTCAGTGGTGGTCGTGAAGATGAATATCCGGGTGAAAAACGTATTTTGATTCCATCACCAAACGTTGCGACTTATGATTTAAAACCAGAAATGAGTGCTTATGAAGTCACTGATGAATTGGTTGCCGCAATTAATTCAGGTGAGTACGACTTACTGGTGGTGAACTATGCCAATGGTGATATGGTTGGCCATACCGGTGTGTTTGATGCAGCAGTCAAAGCGGTTGAGGCTGTAGACACGTGCTTAGGCCGTGTATATGAAGCTGTGATGGCAAATAAAGGTCACATGCTAGTGACTGCCGATCATGGTAACGTAGAGCAAATGCAGGATTACCAAAGTGGTCAGGTGCATACTCAACATACCACTGAACTAGTGCCATTTATCTATGTTGGTCCGACCAATGCAACAATTGCAGAAGGTGGTGTTTTGGCTGACGTAGCGCCGACAATGTTAACGCTTATGCACATTCCTGTACCAACAGAAATGCAAGGTCGTAACTTGATTACTCTTGAAGCTTAAAATGTAAGGAAGCATGAATGACTAGAGCACACTGGACGTCAGTTGTAAGCCTTACAGCCTTGCTGCTGTGTTCTAGTCATTCGACATGGGGAGCCGACAAAGCAAAGTCGGCTTTCGATGAATTTGATGGCAGCTATGAACAAAGTTATGCCGAAGTACCTGTCGAATCAATCCAACAATTTGTTCAAATCTATGGCATTGTCAAAGAAAATTATGTCGTTGAAAAAAATGACGATGCATTATTCCAACAAGCTACCAAAGGTATGGTCAGTGGTTTAGACCGCTATTCACGATATCTTTCACCTGAAGACTATAAGCAGCTTTTGCAATACACCGAAGGGGATATTGCGAGTGTCGATTTCAATTTGCGCTTTGATGCAGGTCTACAGCAATGGGTCATCACCAATTTAAAGCCTGATGCCGATTCAGCAAAGTTAGGTCTGAAAAATGGCGCGGCGGTGTTTAAAATTGATGATCAAGAACTCAAAAAACTTAATCAAGATCAAGTGCGACACCTGCTCACAGGCAGTATCGGCTCGACGCTGAATCTACAGCTGATAACTGCAAGTCAACCGGTCAATTTGGTCAGAAACACTAAAGTTGAAACAGATATAGAATCTAAATTATTAAATAATCAGGTTTTAGTTTTACACGTTAAAGTTTTTCAACAAGATACTGCCAACGAAATAAAGCGTTTAATTGAAAGTCATGGCTCACGTGTCAAAGCGGTATTGTTTGATTTAAGAAATAACCCCGGGGGGTTACTGTCAGCAGCAGTGGAGTCTGCCGATTTATTTTTGAATCAGGGCATTATTGTGTCGACTCGAAGTCGATCTGAAGGTGACCAACAATTTCAGGCTTTACCAAGTTTTGAATTTCAAAATATGAAAGTTGGTATTTTAATCAACAATCGTTCTGCTTCTGCCGCAGAGGTCTTTACCGCAGCATTAAAAGAGCATAAACGTGCATGGGTAGCGGGTGAGAAAAGTTATGGTAAAGGTGTGGTTCAAAAACTATTTCCATTGAGTAATGGTGCGGCTTTACAAATGACTGTGTCGCAATATCTGACACCGAATGGCAAAATGATTGAAGGAATTGGGGTGCAGCCAGACTATAACTATCCGCTGCAACATGATGCACGTGAAGATCACTATGTCGATCATGTTGCAGAGTTATTGCTGAATCAAAAATAAACAGCAATACGCTGGAAAACTTTTACTCTTCGTCTTCGGTATCTAAGCCGAATTTTTTCAAACGATAGCGTAATGAACGGAATGACATACCTAATTTTTTGGCGGCAAGTGTTCTGTTCCAGTGAGTCAAATTCAACGCATTCATGAGTACTTCTTTTTCGATATTTTCTAAAAAGAGTTCTAAACCTTCTTCAGGTAGTTTGCGAGGGATCAAACTCTGTTCGTTGCTGTTTGCAGCAAGCTGAGTAGAATCATTCGTTGTTGGAGCGGAATTGAACTGAGTATTCGGTTGTCTTAATGGCGCACTTTGCAGATGTTGAAGATCAATTTGCTCATCATCGCAGAGGGTCATAGCACGTTCAATAATATTGCGGAGTTCACGAACATTACCCGGATAATATTGGCTAAGTAGGAAGTTTTTCGCTCGTTCAGTCAGAGGCTTAGTGGCAATTTCCCATTCATGGCTAATTTTTTGAATAAAATGTTGTGCCAATAAGAGGATGTCGTCGCCACGTTCACGTAAGGCAGGCAACACTAAATCCATCACATGGATACGGAAGAATAAATCTTGGCGGAATCGACCTTGTTGGACGAGCGCTTCTAAGTCCTGATGACTGGCACTGATCACACGGAAATCAACATCAATTTCACAGTCTGAACCTACGGGGCGAATACGTTTTTCCTGTACAGCACGTAGCAGTTTAACTTGCATGGCTAAAGGTAATTCGGCAATTTCGTCCAGAAATAAGCTACCGCCATGTGCAGATTGAATCAGACCTTGCTTGTCTTGGGTGGCACCACTAAAGCTGCCTTTTTTATGGCCAAAAAGTTCACTTTCCATTAACTCTGTGGGAATTGCTCCACAGTTAATAGCAATAAATGGCCCTTCATTACGGTTGCTTAAACGGTGAACCAGATTGGCCACGACTTCTTTACCCGTACCAGATTCACCCGTAATAAAAACAGGTGCTTGTGAACGTGCAATTTTCTTTAGAGTTCGACGCAATTGCTGGATTGGAAGCGATTCACCAATCAACATTTTATGTTCTAAAGCATCTTGCGAAGTAATGTCTTCGGCCAAAGGCTTATTCAGGGCTTTTTGTAGCAGTTGTTCAAGATGTTTGGGATTGATCGGTTTGCTGACAAAGTCGAAAGCTCCCGCCTTTAATGCGGCAATGGCAATGTCCATGTTGCCATAGGCTGTTAGCACAGCAACGGGCAGGGCAGGACAGTGTTCATTCATCCAATCTAAAAGCTGTAGACCATTACCATCGGGTAAGTTGAGATCGGTTAGGCAGGCATCGTAGCTATAGGTAGACAAGGCTTTTTTAGCTTCGTCGAGGCGATGTGCAACATGCGTTTTAACCCCCATCCTTGATAAAGACATTTGCATCAGCATACATAAGTCTTCTTCGTCATCAACTAACAATACCAGTGGTTGTGAATCCACAGTTTTCCCCTAAAAACAATTAAATAACAGCTTGTAAGCACTCAATCCTAAAGCAAGCTCCCTGTTTTTGTTCTACATAGGAAAGCTGTGCTTGATTCGCTTCACAGAAGCTATGAGCAAGATATAATCCTAAACCAGTTCCAGTAATTTCGGTACTAAAAAATGGTTGAAATAACTGTGCGCGGTTTTGTAAAGCAACCCCATGACCGAAATCTCGGACATCGATCTGGACTTTTTTCTGATCTGTACGCGCCACCACTTCGATATACGACATGTCCGGATTGTTATGGCGAATCGCATTACGAATTAGGTTGATTAAAATTTGTCTGAACTGTGCCTCATCAAAATCGATCAAAGTTTTGGCTTGTACATTGAGCCGAATGTTCTGTTGAATGTCTGCCAGATCTTCTTGTAGGAACAACGGTAAAAATTTTTCTAGATTCAGACGAGTCGGATGGGTTTCCTTATTGCGCACCATATTTAGGGTGTCTTGAATAATTCGGTCAATCCGCACCGCTTGACGTGAAATCATATGATTCAACATGTGCTGTTGTTCGGTATCACTTTGCGGATATAAATCATTGGCATGCACAATTGCGGCTAAAGGATTACGAATTTCATGTGCAATACTGGCGGAGAGTTGCCCTAAAGCGGCTAATTTTAGTTGTTGCACTTGCTGATTGAGTTTTTGTGCATCTTGTAAAATCAGCAAGGTCAGCATTTGATGCGGCACAACGAGTTTTTGTACCAGTACCTGAATGTGGTATTGGCTTTGTTGGGATTCAAATTGGAATTTTTCACCGCTTTTTAAATCTTCAAATTTGAGTAATTCAAATAAATCGGGCTGCGTGGTATACAGTGGATATTGGTCATGATGATAAGAATTTGGCATACCGAGTAAATGGCAAGCAGCAGGATTACTCAGCACCACATGACAGTTTTCATCCAATACTAAATAGCCCGTGTCAATCTGCTCTAAAATATAGCGATTAATGTTTTGTAGCCGATGGAGCTCTAAGGATTGCGAAAAATTCAGATTTTCCAATAACTGGAAACGTTTCACGGCAATTTGCGCACTGCCATACACTACACAAAATAAAAAAGCCAAAATCGCACTGTTGGTTAAATTTTTGAGTGAGGTAAATTCAAGAATTGAACCTAAAAACAGTTGATACACCACGCAAATCACAGCGATGAGGGTAATGACCAAAGCTTTTTGGGCATCTAATAATAGGGACGCTGCAAAAATCGTAATCACAAACAGCAAACTCAAATGTAAATTGGGTCCATCGATGGCTAAGGTCAGTAAGCTCAGCGAAATGACATCTACAATGAATAACAGCAGTAACTGGTTTGGAATACGGACTTTGAAACGTCCAAGTGACATGAATTGAATGCTGGTAAACAGCAAATAAATCGTCAATACATATAGGTATAAACGTGGGTATTCATAATCTGAAGTGAATTGAGTGTAGGTCAGTAAAAAGACCAGTAACAGACAGGCACTGATGATAAAGCGATAAGCACTGTACCAAAGGCCCAAATGATACTGGTTCAATTCACTATGAATTGAACGCTGTGTCATAAGTAGCTGGATGTACGTGGTGTTAAGGTTTGATTAACCCGTAGCGAATTGCCAAGTGAGTTAGTTTGACATCACTATCAATATTCAGTTTTTCAAAAATGCGGTAACGGTAGGTATTCACTGTTTTAACACTAACGAATAATTTATCGGAAATTTCTTGTGCACTTATACAATTGACCACCATCATGGCAACTTGCATTTCACGTTCAGACAGGGCGTCGAAAGGTGATTGTTGTGTATCAGACAAATATGAGCTGGCCAGTTGTTCTGCAATGTCTGCACTGAAATATTTGCCGCCTTGCATCACTTTATTAATCGCACGGACCATTTCATTAACTGGTGCACCTTTGGTGATATAGCCTTTGGCACCTGCTTTTAACAATAAAGACGGGTAGGGTTCTTCAGCAAGTCCACTGACGGCGAGGACTTTTGTATCTGGCGCTGTTTGAAGTAGGCGACGTGTGGTTTCTACCCCCCCGATCCCCGGCATATTGACATCTAATAAAACAACATTTGGATGGTGTTGGCGAACAAGTGTAATCGCATCTTCACCAGATTCGGCTTGTCCAATGACTTGGATATCTGCATGGTCTTCGAGCATACGGCAAATACCAGTACGGACTAATTCATGGTCATCTACCACCAAAACTGTAATCACCTACACTCTCCCTCAAATCAAAATCTGTTTTTTTTGTTACATAAAGCAAAATAAGCTTGCAATGAAACGACAAAATTAGCAATCCTATTCTTATATGAAATGAAAAACTTCATACACAATGTGTGAGCAAAAAATGTTCGTAGTTGTGACCAATGTACGGCATATTGCTGGTCTTGCGCAAATGTTTAGTATCCTGAGTTGAGTGAGCAATGGTGAAAAAATTAAATAAATCCTTCATGCACGTTTTGGGCATGTCAATTTTATTCAGTATGAGCAGTTTCAGTTCTGCTGAGATTGTGATGAATAGTGCTGCAAATCAGCAGTCAAATATTAGCTGGTCATCTGAAGATGCAAACCAGTTACTCAACGGTGACGTGTCTTATAGCGCTGAAGAGCCATCTCCTCAAGGGTCAACGAAAGTGACTACTTCTGTACGTAGTACAGGCGGCGTGGTACAGACAGCACCATCGAAAACGGTCCGTATTATTGATACCAATCAATACGCAGGACAGCCCTCTGTAAATGCGCGTGCAGCACTGGTTATGGATGGTCAAACTGGTGAAGTGCTATATAGCAAAAATAGCAATACCGCTTTACCGATTGCATCAATTACCAAACTCATGACAGCAGTAGTGATTTCAGATGCCCGATTAAACATGTCTGAAAAGATTACCTTACAACAGTCTGATTTCTCATGTTCAGGTTGTAAAAGCTCAAGTTCAACGCTGCGTGCTGGCGACAGTATGAATCGTGCAGAAGCATTGCTGTTTGCTTTGATGAAATCTGAAAACCCAGCTGCTTCGGCGTTAGCACGTACTTATCCAGGTGGTCGTTCTGCATTTATTGCAGCGATGAATGCGAAAGCACGCTCATTAGGGATGAACTCGACTCATTATGTGGAATCGACTGGCTTGCACCCAGGCAATGTCGCTTCGGCACGTGACTTAGGTATTTTGGTGAATACCGCTTCGCAGTATGGTTTGATTCGTCAATTTTCAACCACACCAAGTTATGACTTTAATTTGGGCTACCGCGTGTTGAAATCAAACAATACCAATGCTTTAGTACGTAATGGTGGTTGGAATATTAATATTTCAAAAACTGGATTTATTAATGAAGCAGGGCGCTGTGTTGTGATGCATACCACACTGAATAACCGTCCAGCGGTGGTGGTGTTATTGGGTGCGGATTCTTCAGTTGCACGAACCAATGATGCGACACGTTTAATGAATTGGGCGAGCCAGTTACCAAAACGTATTTAATAAGATTTCAGATTTTTCATTCTTTCAGTATTTGGATTTACTCAACGTTTAAATGCTGAAGTGAATGCAAGATATAAAAAGCCCTGCAAGAGCAGGGCTTTTTTATTTAGTCAGCATATGAATTACATATTTGACAGAATTGAATCGCGAACTTGATCCATAGTTGCATCAATTGACAACATTACTGCATCTTGGCATTGCTTGATGGCAGTGTCAGGATCTTTTAAACCGTTACCTGTCACAGTACATACGATCACAGAACCTTCAGCAATTTTACCTGCTTTGATGTCACGAATCGCGCCACCGATAGACGCTGCAGAAGCAGGTTCTACGAATACACCTTCGTACATAGACAGTAGACGCTGTGCTTCTAAGATTTCAGCATCTTGAAGTTCATCGAACCAGCCTTCTGAATCGCGGACTACTGCTTTAGCATGGTTCCAGCTTTGTGGATTACCGATACGGATTGCAGTTGCTACTGTTTCAGGGTTTTCCACAGGTGCGCCGCGTAGGAATGGTGCCGCACCAGCAGCTTGGTAACCCACCATTGTTGGTAGACCCGCAGGTTTTGGACCTGTGAATTGATCAGTTTCAGGATCATAAACCACTTGTACAAATTCTTCTTTAGGCTGATTCGCCACAGCTTCGGTATAACCCATCCAGTGTGCTGTGATGTTACCCGCATTACCTACAGGTAGGCAGTGGTAGTCTGGTGCATGACCTAATTCGTCAACGATTTCGTAAGCAATGGTTTTTTGACCTTGCAGACGGTATGGGTTGATTGAGTTTACAATCGTAACTGGTGCTTGATCTGCAACTTCTTTTACAAGACGCATACCGTCATCGAAGTTACCGTGAATTTGCATTGTTACCGCGCCATACATCATCGCTTGTGCCATTTTACCCATGGCAATTTTGCCTTCTGGGATGAGCACAAATGCTTTAATGCCTGCACGTGCAGCATAAGCAGCCGCTGCAGCAGATGTATTACCTGTAGATGCACAGATAATTGCTTTAGAGCCTTCTTCAACTGCTTTTGTTACAGCCATTGTCATACCACGGTCTTTAAATGAACCAGTCGGGTTTAAGCCCTCGTACTTCACATAAATTTCAACATTTTTGCCAATAATGCGTGGAATGTTCTCAAGCTTAATCAGTGGCGTATTACCTTCGCCCAAAGAAATTGCGCGAGTAGTTGCAGATACGGGTAAACGGTCGCGATAGCGGTCAACTAAACCAGTATAACGATTGGCATTAGACATGATGATGTTCCAATTGTGTGTAGAGCTTGGCGAGAGGAACTGAAATATTCCCCTCGACCCGATTAATTATCAAGCGATTCTAAACGAATTCGTACAATTTCGCCATGAATGACAGGCAATGCTTGAATTTGTTGAAGGGCTTCATCCATTTTAGATTCTTTAACTGGATCAGTCAGAATCACGATAGGAATAAGGTCTTTTAAGCGCGGCTGTTGCATGATTGCATCGATGCTGATTCCTGCACGGCTTAAAATCGTAGTGACATCAGCAAGAACGCCAGTTTGATCTTCGGCATTAATACGGATGTAATATCCAGTGGTCATTTCTTCACGTGGAAGAATTGGTAAATCAGTTAGAGCTTCAAACGCAAGCTGTGGAATTGTACCTGCACCATCTTCGGTATATGAGATGTCACGGACAATATCGACAACGTCGGCAACCACTGCTGATGCGGTCGGGCCTGCACCTGCGCCTGCGCCATAGTAAAGCGTTGGACCAACGGCATTGGCTTGAACCAATACGGCATTTTTAACGCCATTTACATTGGCAATCAGTTGGTCTTCAGGGATCAGCGTTGGATGCACACGAAGTTCAATACCCGTTGCAGCACGACGTGCAATACCTAAATGTTTAATACGGAAACCGAGGTCTTCTGCATATTTGACATCTTGCGCAGTAACTTTGCTGATGCCTTCAGTGAAGACTTTGTCAAATTGGAGTGGGATACCAAAAGCAATAGAAGCCAGCAATGTTAACTTGTGCGCCGCATCGATCCCTTCGACGTCGAATGTTGGATCTGCTTCTGCATAACCGAGTTCTTGCGCTTCTTTGAGAACGTCTGCAAAGGCACGACCTTTTTCACGCATTTCAGTCAGGATAAAGTTACCAGTACCGTTAATGATACCTGCAAGCCAGTCAATTTTATTGGCTGCCAAACCCTCACGGAGGACTTTAATAATTGGGATACCACCTGCGACAGCTGCTTCATAAGCAATCTGAACGTGATGATCATCGGCCAATTTAAATAATTCATTACCGTGTTCAGCTAATAAAGCTTTGTTGGCTGTGACCACTTGTTTGCCATGAACGATTGCTTCACGAATCACTTCATACGCAGGGTGAATGCCGCCCATAACTTCAACTACAACGTCTACATCGGGTTGACGGACGATATCCAATAAATCAGCACTTTGCTTCACTGAAGCAGGCAGTTCTAAATCAGGACGAGGGCGACGCGTACCCACATGGGTAATTTCAATTTCACGACCGGTGCGACGTTTAATCTCAGCAGCATTTTCTTTTAGTAGTTTAAGGGCACCACCACCCACAGTACCAAGACCGAGGATTGCCAGACGAACTGGTTTCACGTCACACTCCATTTATTTCATCATTGCTTTAAGTGAGTTTAGATCATAGCTAAAAAAACGTTCGGACTCTAGGGTAGAAATCACTTTATTCCCACCCATAAAAAACATTCATTTAGCCTATAAAAATTAGTTATTTAAGCGCACTTTCAAGTTCGGAAGCCGACATGTAAGCACCGATGTGTTTGCCTTCTGCGTTATAAATCGCTGGCGTACCATTCACACCAATATTTAGACCCATTTCATACATGCTACGCACAGGGTTTTGACATGATGAAGGCTCGATTTGCTCACCGGCAATGGCTTTATCAAATGCGGCACGACGGTCTTTGCTACACCAGATAGTTTCCATCATTGGCATGTGTTGTTCACCACGTGGCCAAGCGATGTAACGGACTTCAATGCCACGGGCATTAATATCATCCATTTGTTCATGTAATTTATGGCAATAAGGACAGCTAACATCGGTAAACACATAAACCACGTGTTTGGTTTTACCTTTGGCTTTATAAATCAGTAGGTCTTCAGTTTTTAATTGATCAAATAATTTTTTGTTGGCCTCTGCTTGTAGGGTATCGCCTACATTAAAGAGTTGTTTTTCACCTAAACGAACCACGTCGCCTTGGAAAATGTATTTACCATCAGCTGTAGCATAGACCGCAGGCATGCCTTCAAAGCTTACCCAAAACAAATTAGGAACTTCAGTCGCTTTCACCCCAGTGACTTTGGCATTGATATTGGCTTTTTGCAGATTGGATTGCAAAGTATCAATTAAACGCTGCTGAGCATTACGTTCAGATAAATTCGAAGCTTCACCAGTTGCTGGCGTACTTGCCGTTAATGTCGCATCTTTCTTTTCGTCATTATTTGAATTAGAACAAGCCACTAACGCCATACTGGCAACAAGTGTCGATGCGAGAAAAATTTTTGAACGGGTAAATAACATAAACAACCCTTTTCTTTTAGCTTTATCAAACAGGTGAGTAAGCATAGCAAAAAATATCGGGCACAATAGAACTTCTTGGTCTGATATTTCCTGCCGTTAAGCTCTCGGATGATAGTCTGCATGTAATTTTTGCATACGAACCTGCGCAACATGGGTATAAATTTGCGTGGTAGACAAGTCACTGTGGCCGAGCAGCATCTGCACGACACGTAAGTCGGCACCGTGGTTGAGCAAATGCGTGGCAAAGGCGTGGCGTAAGGTATGTGGTGATAATTCGGCTTGAATGCCTGCAATGAGCGCATAGCGTTTAATCGCGTACCAAAAGTTTTGGCGACTCATCATTCCACCAAGTTGAGTGAGAAATAAAGCATCGGTTGCGCTTTTGTATAAGACGGGACGTGCTTCAGCTAAATACTTCTCGATCCATTCCACCGCCATTTGACCTAAAGGAACTAAGCGTTCTTTATTGCCTTTACCGGTAATTCGTAAATAGCCTTGTTTAAGATTGATCAGTTCTAATCTTAAATTTAATAACTCAGAGACACGTAAACCACAGGCATACAGCACTTCGAGCATAGCACGATCACGTAGACCCAATGCGGTGTTGAGGTCTGGGGCATTAATCAGGGCTTCAACATCTGCTTCAGATAAATCCTTTGGTAGGGCACGACCCAATTTGGGTGTTTTATGGATTGCAACAGGATTGTCACTGCGTATTTTTTGTTCACGCAAGAACTTGAAAAATGAACGCAGTGCAGAAAGTGAGCGGGCGATCGAGCGAGGGCTTTTTCCTTGTTTCGTCAGGCTAAGCAAGACATCTGAAATGTCGTCACTGCTCCAATCAGTCATGACATGCGTATGACACTCACTGCATTGAATTAAATCAGATAAATATGCATTTCGTGTATGTGGACTGACGGTTTGAGCTATTAAATGATCACGATATCCGTGTAAAAAACTGAGTGATTCTGGAATTTGGACTGGGGTTGGAATACGTGGTTTTTTATTTAACATGTGCCGCTCATTTTCGAAATTAAACCAAGAAATCACAATGGTTTAATGCAATGTAATTTAAAAAAATAGTCGTGTCGATGCTAGATTGTTAAATGAGAATTGAAATCGAATCCGATTTGTTAATTATTCTCATTTGTTTGTATAATGTTCAAAATTTTTTAGGGTTAGTTGCGTGCGATTATCTGATTTGAAAGTGAAACAAAGCGCAGTCATTCATAAGGTACATCGTAACCAGAATGGCAACAATGCTCCGGCTGATTTAGTCGCTAGCCGTTTAGAGACTTTGGGTTTTGTTCCCGGAACAAAAGTACAGGTGATTACCAAAGGTATTTTTGGTGGTGACCCGATTTTAATTCAAGTTGGGTTTACTCGTTTCGCACTGCGAAAAGTAGAAGCTGAAAAAGTGGAAATAGCAATGGAAGGGGCATCAGCATGAGTGATGCGTTACGTATTGCCCTCGTTGGTAATCCAAACTGTGGTAAAACTTCATTATTCAATCATTTAACGGGCACACGTCAGAAAGTTGCAAACTATGCTGGGGTAACGGTTGAGCGAAAGGTGGGTCAATTTACGTTGCCATCGGGTAAATCTGTTCGAGTTTTGGATTTGCCGGGGACATATAGCTTAGAAGCGACGAGTCCTGATGAAGCCATTACGCGTGATGTCGTGCAAGGTAAAATTGCAGAAGAAGGGCATCAAGATGTCTTTTTATGTGTAGTTGATGCGACAAACTTAAAATTGCACCTCGGTTTGGTCATGGAAATGATCGATTTGGGTCGTCCAATTTTACTTGTCCTCAACATGATGGATGAAGCACGTCGTCGTGGCATGCAAATCAATACCCAAAAGCTGTCTCAGCGTTTGGGTGTGCCTGTCGTAGAAACCGTTGCTGTACGTAATGCAGGTATTGAAAACTTAATGGGCGCTTTGGATGCCGAAGGCTTCAGAAAACCAGATGCGTCATTAAGTGATACCAATCTTTCTGGGACTAACCACGAAAAAATTGAACAAATTTTAAAAGACGTGGTGGTGTTTGTTGATCATGAAGATAAACGCTCAGACTTCCTTGATAAAATTTTTTTACATCCAGTCTTTGGTTTAATTACCTTAGCGGTGATGATGTTTATTATCTTCCAAGCGGTGTTTGCATGGGCTGCGCCCTTTATGGATGGTATTGAAACCTTCTTCGGTTGGTTCGGTGAATTGGTCGGTGAACACATTTCACATCCACTACTGAACAGCTTGGTGGTTGATGGGATCATTGCGGGTGCAGGCGGTGTAGTGGTGTTCTTGCCGCAGATTTTAATTTTATTCTTCTTTATTTTGGTTTTAGAAGAATCAGGTTATTTACCACGTGCAGCATTCTTGCTAGATAAGCTGATGTTTAAAGCGGGTTTGAGTGGACGTGCTTTTATTCCTTTGCTGTCGAGCTTTGCCTGTGCTGTACCGGGCATTATGGCAACCCGGAGTATTCAAGACCCCCGAGATCGTCTGGTAACGATTTTAGTTGCGCCGTTGATGACGTGTTCGGCACGTTTACCGGTTTATGCCTTGCTGATCTCGGCATTTATTCCAGAGCAAATGGTCTGGGGCGTCTTTAACTTACAAGGCTTGGTACTATTTGCATTATATGCAGCAGGGATTGTGAGTGCCTTAATTGTGGCAACAGTGCTGAAATTCTTCCAAAAAGATAAATCACAGCATGCCTTATTGATGGAACTTCCAAGCTACCGTTTCCCAGATATTAAGAGTGTTTGGATTGGTTTACTGGACCGTGCCAAGATCTTCTTGAAACGTGTCGGTGGCATCATCTTCGCTTTATCGATTTTGTTATGGTTCTTGTGTACTTTCCCGCAACCGCCAGAAGGCGCAACTTTGCCGGATATTGATTATTCATTGGCAGGTATGCTTGGGCATGTGCTACAACCGATCTTTGCACCATTAGGTTTTAACTGGCAGATCTGTATTGCCTTAATTCCAGCGATGGCGGCACGTGAAGTCGTTGTGGCGGCATTGGGTACGGTGTATGCCTTGTCTGCAACAGATGAAGATGCCATGTCTCAAGGTCTGGCAAATTTAATTAGTAGCGATGGGTCATTGGGTTGGTCATTGGCAACCGGTCTATCATTATTGGTATGGTTTATTTATGCGCCACATTGCTTGGCGACACTGGCGACAGTTAAACGTGAAACTGGCTCCTTGAAAACGGTGAGTTTCATGACTATCTATTTATTTGGTTTGGCTTATCTAATGGCATTCATCACGTATCAAATTGCAACACGCTATTTTGGATAGTGAATCTTGAATGGCAAAAGCTGAACAAAGGAGAGAGACATGCTTGAATCAATAATTATTGCGGTATTGGTGATTTGGAGTGCTGTCGTGGTGTTTAAGAAGGTATTTCCAAAAACATCGAACTCAGTCTTCACAACTTTATCTGGGCACTGTGCAAACCGTGGTTGGAACAGTTTAGCCAAATGGTTAAAGCCAAAAATGGCCGCAGGCTGTGCAGGCGGTTGTGGATGTTCAGCTTCGGATAATTCATCTGCAAAAAAAGCTGAAGTACAAGCGGTGAAATGGAAATAAGCTCACCGTCAATTGCTTGAAGAAACCGCCCAAGATGGGCGGTTTTTTTACGAGCGGACACAAAAAAACTGCGAGAAAGTGAAAACATAAAAAGCATTCAAAACAGCAAAGTGCTAACATTTTGTCAGATTTAAAAACCGACCAAAAAATGGGGCGAAAATGTTAATACAGCGTGGTGGATTGAAGGTTGTTGCCGGATTAGGGATTTCTGGTGTTTCCGCAGTGAATTTCTTACATAGCCATGGCTACCGCGTTGCAGTCACCGATTCACGAGCAGTCCCACCGGGTCATGATCAAATTCCAAGTGATGTACAAACCAGTTTCGGTCAGTTGGACCAAGATTTATTACTTCAAGCAGAAGAAATTATTATCAGCCCGGGGCTAGATCCAAAATTACCGCAAATTCAGGCGGCCATTGCAGCCAATATTCCTGTGGTTTCAGAAATTCAAATTTTACGTCGTGCGACAGATAAGCCAATTGTTGCAATTACAGGTTCGAATGCGAAAAGTACCGTAACGACTTTATTTGGTCTCATGGCAGCAGATGCAGGCAAAAAAGTGGCAGTGGGTGGAAACTTGGGTCGTCCGGCTTTGGATCTTACCAAAGATGATCCTGAGCTTTATGTTTTAGAGCTTTCAAGTTTTCAATTAGAAACCACGTCGAACTTGGCAGCAGAAGTGGCTGTGGTGTTGAACATGAGTGAAGACCATTTGGACCGTCATGGCGATATGATGGGCTATCACACTGCGAAGCATCGTATTTTCCAAGCGGTGAAAAAAGTGGTGTATAACCGTGATGACTCATTAACACGTCCATTGGTTCCAGATGTCACCCCAATGCAAAGCTTTGGCCTAAATGCTCCAGATATGAATCAGTTTGGTATTTTACGCGATACTGATGGCACAATTTGGTTGGCACGTGGTCGTGAGCGTTTACTGAAAAGTGCAGATATGTATATCCAAGGGACACATAATGTGGCAAACGCCTTGGCATGTTTAGCTTTGGGTGAAGCGATTGGTTTGCCACTAGCAGGCATGTTGGAAACTTTGAAAACCTTTAAAGGTTTAGAGCACCGCTGTGAATTTGTCAAAGAAGTGAATGGTGTTCGTTATTATAACGACTCTAAAGGTACCAATATTGGTGCGACTTTAGCTGCGATTGATGGTCTAGGTGCTGCGATTGAAGCCAAAGGCGGTAAAGTGGCGATTATTTTAGGTGGTCAAGGCAAAGGGCAGGACTTTACTGCGCTGCGTGATTCACTTTCAAAATATGCCAAAGTTGCGGTATTGATTGGTGAAGATCGTCCAATTATTGAAAAAGCGATTGAAGGGACAACCACGCTGATTCATGCTGAAAGTTTGAAACAAGCGGTTGAGCTGTGCCAACAAAATGCGGTAGCCAATGATGTGGTGTTATTGTCTCCAGCGTGCGCAAGTTTTGATATGTTTAAAGGCTACAGTGAGCGTGGACACCAATTTGTTGATTGTGTGAATGCACTCGTTTAAAAGAACGATAAGGAAAGTTGTATGGCTGGGTTGGCTCAGACGACCATAAATAGAATAAATGAAGTTGTAGAGCGTTGGCTTCCTCGGTTACCTGCCGAGGTCAACGTGCGCAATGTTCTGGTGTTCTGTGTTTTGGCATTGTTGTGTATTGGTTCGATCATGGTGGCATCTGCATCGATGCCTTATGCAGAACGCATGCATGAAAATGCCTTTCATTACATTTCACGACACGGTATTTCGATTGCCGCTGCCGCCGCCGCCGCCTATATCGCCTATAAAGTGCCGTTGAATGTTTGGTTTAATAACACCTTCTTTTTATGGATTATCACGATTATCTTATTGGCTGCTGTATTGGCTGTCGGGACAGAGGTCAATGGTTCTAAACGTTGGATTCGTATTGCTGGTTTCACCTTACAGGCTTCGGAGGTCGCCAAAGTCATGATGGCGATATTTACCGCGGACTATGTGGTACGACGTGCTGAAGAAGTCCGCAATAACATCAAGGGCTTGGTACGATTGGCAGTGATTATGGCTGCAACTGTCGGTTTAGTCATGGCAGAGCCCGATTTAGGGGCGACGGTGGTGATTGCCTTAACTATGCTAGGGGTATTCTTCCTCGCAGGTGCACCGTTGATTCAGTTCGCAATTGCCTTTGGTGCGATCATCATGGCCTTTGTGTTCTTGATTTTATTTGAACCTTATCGTTTAGAACGTTTGATGTCCTTCTCAAATCCATGGAATGATCCATTAGGCGCAGGCTACCAGTTGTCGAATGCATTAATGGCTTTTGGTCGCGGTGAATGGTTTGGTGTCGGCTTGGGTCATAGTATTCAAAAAATGTCGTATTTACCTGAGGCTCATACCGACTTCATGTTGGCGGTTTTGGGCGAAGAATTTGGCTTCTTTGGAATTTTGACCGTATTGACGCTGTCATTTGTGATGTTGATCTGCTGTATTCGCATTGGTCATCGTGCTTTACGTCATCAATACTTACGTGCAGGCTACTTGGCTTATGGCATTAGTATTATCTTCTTGCTGCAAATTTTGGTGAATGCCGGCATGAACATGGGCATGCTTCCAACCAAGGGTTTGACCTTACCGTTTATTAGTTATGGGGGGTCTTCTTTGATTATCTGTGCGGTTATGGTGAGTCTGATCTTAAAGATCGATGCGACGACCAAAGAAGTGAACCCAAGTAAAGAAGAATCAAGCTTCTAAATTTGTATCTCGTTGCGGATCGGGAGATGCATGGTGCAGTACACTCGCCGGCATCTCCGTTCCACAATGGAGACATTTGACCAAGCTCGCCTTGGCTTTAGATAGTGGAATCAATGGAATAAAAAATAAAGAAAAATAATGACGTTGCTGTTTCAACTCATACTGAGTTCTGCTGCGGCAGACAGGGCAAGTAAATTGGCTCTTTTCAATGACTTTGGTTTTCGGACCAACTCCAAAAATAAAAAACATTAGGCTCTCCAATGGTCGATTGATCACTTTATTAAAGCATAATTCAATTGAATATCGAGTGATTGGCTTAGATCAATATTTGGGTTTATTGATAGATTTGAGGCAATGCTGTGCCATGGGGAATATGTTGAATATCCCACTGCGCAATCGCCTGTTGCAGCATAATATGTGGCGTGTCTAAGTCGACTGGCGGTTGATGTAGGGCCTGCAATGCTTGTTGCAATAAAGGTGCTGCTTGGTTTAAATCAAGAGCTTGAGCCATATTCTGTTTTGACAGCTTTTGTCCCTGATTATTCATTGCTAATGGCAAGTGCATGTATTCAAGGCGCGGATAACCCAAAACCTGTCCGAGCCAAATTTGACGTTCGGTATTGTCCAAAAGATCAGCCCCACGTACAACATGGGTCATCCCTTGTAGGTAGTCATCCACCACGACAGCAAGTTGATAATTGATAATGCCATCACGGCGTTTTAAGACAAAGTCACCCAAATCCTGTTGCAGATTGGAGCAATGCGTCCCTTGTAAGCGGTCGGTAAAACAAATGTTCTGTGCATCGACTTTGATTCGAATGGCCTGATCCTGAAGGGGAAGGCCGAGATTGCGACATGTGCCTTGATAGATATGATTCGAACCAAGCATTTTTCGGGTGCATTGACAAGCATAGATCAAGTCTTGGGAATACAAATGTGCAATGACTTCCTCATAGATTTCTAAGCGGTCTTTTTGGAAAATGATCTCGGCATCTGGTTCGAATTGAAATGCATCAATACAACGTAAGATATGTTCTTCGCTGCTGGGAAATATACGTGGAATGTCGGTATCTTCGATACGAACCACCCATTGCCCCTGATGGGCACGGGCATCGCAGTAGCTTGCGACTGCTGTAATTAAAGAGCCAAAATGCAAAGGGCCGGTTGGCGATGGCGCAAACCGACCCACGTAATGCTCTGCAGCTTTCCCTCCCTTATCTAAAGGGAGGGCTAGAGAGGAATTACTCAACACAGAATTAACCGTTATTTTGCTTCTCTTTGATCTCTGCAAGTGTTTTGCAGTCGATACATAAAGTCGCTGTTGGACGCGCTTCTAGGCGACGTAAGCCAATTTCGATACCACACGTTTCACAGAAGCCGTAGTCATCATTTTTGATCGCTTCAATTGATTGTTCAATTTTACGGATCAGTTTACGTTCACGGTCACGTGTACGAAGTTCAATCGCAAATTCTTCTTCTTGCGTTGCACGGTCGTTCACATCTGGAAGCGCAGTATTTTCGTCTTGCATGGTATTCAAAGTACGGTCTACTTCAGACATTAACTCAGCTTTCCACGCCAATAAGATGTGACGGAAATGCTCAAGTTGCCCTTCAGACATGTATTCTTCATTCTTTTTAGGCTGATAAGGTTCAATACCAAATAAGCTTGCAGTAGAACCACCTTCAGTCGCCTTTGGCTTTGATTTGCGCACGCGTTTGGTAGACTTTTCGTCTACTACATCAGTTTGTTCGTCTAAGACTTGATTTTGGTTGTCATTCGCCATGTAGGGCATTCCTCATCATATGCATATATCTATACGCAAAAAATATGGTGATATGCAAGTTTTTTATCCACCCAACACAGAGTTTCCTTCTGTGGGGGTCGTCATCATATAGACTTTTTCTGCTTATTGATAGTCTTTGATGTTTGGATTCTAACTATCACTTTTCCTTTAGAAGCCATAAAGTAAAGCAAAAGAATCAAATTGAAAAGTTAATAACCTGAAATTTCAACATTAATTTGAGGTTGTTTTAATTTGACCCGAACAACTTCAGTTTTAAATTCACCATTATCATTCAGATAGAGTGCACGATACCCTGGTAAAGCTTCATCTAAGGCAAAATTTTCACTATGTGGTTTGAACTGAACACTGGTCGAAGGTGTCGATAAAAACTGAATATTGTGCCATTGATTAGATGAGTCTTGATGCACGTGTCCGCACAGTACAATTTTGACATTGTCGTGATGTGAAAGCACATCCATCAGATGTTCAGCATTCTTTAGTTTATGCTGATCTATCCAATGCGATTGCATGGCAAAAGGGTGGTGGTGGCATGCCACAATGATGTGTTGCTGTGGGTGTGCTGTGAGCAACTGATCTAATTGTTCCAACTGCTGTTGTGATACCCAACCATCGACTTTTCCTTTGACCGCACTGTTCAGTAAAATCAGACACCAATTGCCTAATGCGATGCAGTGTGCCCGATCTTTCTGTTGATGAAATGGGAAGCAAGACGCTTCGTCATGGTTCCCCGGAATCTGATAAAACGGAAACGGCTGCTGTTGCATATATTCGAGATAACGCGCATAGGTACGCTCTACCGGCACTTGTGCAAGATCGCCAGTATGGACAAGCGTATCGATGTGATGATGGTTCAACTGAATTTGTTGAATCACATCGTGAAAACTCTGCTCTGGATTCATGCGGACAAATTCAAGATCTTCCTGATCCATTAAATGTGTGTCCGAGATCTGGATCAGTGTCCAGTCGTATTGTGGTGTATCCCTTAAAGTCATGTCCTTCCCCTTAGACATTCCTTGTAGTATGTATTTGTTGTTGTAACCATTGCAAGGCCATAATGACAGGTGCGTTTTTTAGCCGACCATTGGTTAATAATTCAGGAATATCAGCATAGTTTAAGATATGCAATTGAATATTTTCTCCTTCATCAGGCATGCCAAAGACTCCGCCATGTTCAGGAAGTTCAGCTTCAGCACTATAAAGGTGGAATAATTCCGCGCAGGCACCCGCAGAGGGATAAAAACTAAATAAATGCTGTAGTGCATCTAATTCACAGCCTGATTCTTCCAAACTTTCACGGCGGATGCAGCTTTCAGCAGATTCATCACCATCGAGCACGCCGGCAATAATCTCTAGTTGCCATGGCGAAGTTTCATCATCAATCGCCCCAATGCGGAATTGTTCAATTAGGGCAAATTTTTGTTGTTGATGACTATAGATCAGCACACCTGCTGCTTCAGGACGATGAATCAATTCACGCTGAATGGTTGGAATCATGCTGTCTTGATGGAATAAGCGGTGTCGAAGCTGAACTTTTTCAACTTGAATAAAGCCTTTATAAAGATGTTCACGCCCTTCAATGCTGTAATCTTTTTTGTTATATGTGGCCTGTTTAATAATATTCATAAGCGCTAATTAGGATGAAATCTTCCATTTCATCCTAACCGAGATTTTGTTGAATACAAAAGATTTTTTTTAAGCTTTACACTTTGTGGTACAACTTTTGACCATGTTCATGATAGGCCGCTTTCATGCTTTGTAAACCTGTTTCAATTTCAGGATTAGATTCTGAAGAAAGCTGCATATCTTGCTGATTTTTTGCATAATCTCTCACATTTTGTGTGATTTTCATCGAGCAAAATTTAGGTCCACACATCGAACAAAAATGGGCTGATTTATGTGCTTCTTTCGGCATAGTTTCATCATGCATGCTACGCGCTGTATCAGGGTCTAAGCTCAGATTAAATTGGTCTTCCCAGCGGAATTCAAAGCGTGCTTTGGATAATGCATTATCACGAGCCTGCGCACCGGGATGACCTTTGGCAAGGTCTGCGGCATGGGCTGCAATTTTGTAGGTGATAATGCCATCTTTGACGTCTTTTTTATCTGGTAGACCAAGGTGCTCTTTCGGGGTCACATAACACAGCATCGCGGTGCCGTACCAACCAATCATTGCTGCACCTATCGCAGAGGTAATGTGGTCATAGCCCGGGGCAATATCGGTGGTGAGTGGTCCAAGGGTATAGAAAGGCGCTTCTTTGCAAACCTCGAGTTGTAGATCCATATTTTCTTTGATCATGTGCATTGGTACATGGCCTGGGCCTTCAATCATGACTTGTACATCATGCTCCCATGCACGGTGAGTCAATTCACCTAAGGTGCGTAATTCACTAAATTGAGCTTCATCGTTGGCATCTTGAATACACCCTGGACGTAAACCATCACCTAAACTGAATGACACATCATAGGCTTTCATGATTTCGCAGATTTCATCAAAATGCGTATACAGGAAGTTTTCTTCATGATGCGCTAAGCACCACTGCGCCATGATGGATCCGCCACGTGACACAATCCCTGTTAAACGGTTGGCGGTGAGTGGAACATAACGAAGCAGTACGCCTGCGTGAATCGTAAAATAATCGACACCTTGCTCGGCTTGTTCAATCAGTGTGTCTTTGAAAATTTCCCAATTTAAGTCCTCTGCGACACCATCAACTTTTTCTAAAGCTTGGTAAATTGGCACGGTGCCAATCGGTACAGGGGAGTTGCGAATAATCCATTCGCGGGTCTCATGGATATTTTTACCTGTCGATAAATCCATGATGGTGTCAGCGCCCCAACGAGTTGCCCAAGTCATTTTTGCCACTTCTTCATCGATGCTTGAACCAAGTGCTGAGTTACCAATGTTGGCATTGATTTTCACCAAGAAGTTACGACCAATAATCATCGGTTCACATTCAGGGTGGTTAATGTTGGCAGGGATAATGGCACGACCTTCAGCCACTTCTTGACGTACAAATTCTGGGGTGATTTCAGTTAAATTGCGTGCGCCAAAATTTTGACCGGCATGTTGGCGCATATCAACACCTTCACGCTGGCGCTGATTTTCACGAATCGCAATGTATTCCATTTCAGGGGTGATGATGCCTTGTTTGGCATAGTGCATTTGAGACACATTGTGTCCACGACGAGCGCGACGGGGTTTTGAAATATGCGCAAAACGAATCTCTGCAGTACGAATATCTCGAAGACGCTCTTGTCCAAATTTTGAAGTTAAGGTATCGAGTATTTCCGTATCATTTCGAGACTCGATCCAAGATTCACGGACATTGGGTAGACCTTGATTCAGGTCAATTTGAATATTGGGGTCTGTATAAGCACCAGAGGTGTCATAAACCATGATCGGCAGATTTTTTTCTCCACCCAGACCTGTAGGCGTATCTGTAAGACTGATCTCACGCATTGGTACGCGAATATCTGGACGTGAGCCTTGGATATAGACTTTCTTTGACGCGGGGAGAATACGAGTGAGATCTTTAGCATCTTGTTCATGTTGAGCAGCGCGATCTGAAGCGGTGAGATTCGTTAATTGGTTCATTGCAATGATCCTTATGAATGACATCAACGAATCAAGCACGACCAAAAACGTGGCAGTTTATCTGATGGATTCACCTGAAAATAAAGGCGTAAAACCAAGAGATAAGAAGGGCTTAAGTTTTTAGATGGCTTGATTCCTACGCAGGTATTAACCTGATCAGGTTCAACGGTACTCATCCTTAAATTTAGCGAACTAAATTTAGATGATCTCAGCAGGAAATTACCTGCGCTCCGTCAAGCTTTGTGCGGATATTAGCATGAAGGCTGTTTTAAAACAGTGTTATTTTTCATCGATTTTGCAGTGCAGAATTTTGGGCAGGCTCGTGTGCAATTGAGCTAGAGTTAGCTAAAAGGACTATTTATTTACACAAATAGCATCACTAAAACAGTCTTTCTTATAATGCGGATCAGGATTACGGACACCAATTAAATTCAACAACTGAGCTTCAGAACGTTGAGTAGATGCAGCAGTATTTTGATCTAATAATTTTAAAAATAAACGCGCCTGATCTGCCAATGTGGAGTTTTTTAATTGAGCCAAACGTTCAATTTCTTCTAAAGAACTGGCTTGAATACTGAGGCGGTCTGAAAAATCATTAGAAACTGGGCTATGCGCTGAACCAATAAATAACAACTGGCTATATTGATATAGCAATTGTTGTGCATCTTTTTTGTATGGGCTATCTGGATATTGTTTCAGATAGTCTTCCCAAAAAATTGCACGTGTTGCAATCTCTTGCGGCTCAATGGTTAAACTTTGTTGCAGCAAGGCAGGTTGTGCATTTTGTTCAGCCAGTTTTTCAATAAAGACTTGCTCAGATTCTTCCATATAAGGCGCAAAAATTTTGGCTAAATATTCAGGACTTCGGCGATAGCGTAATTGTCCTTCACCTGCATCGAACAATTCTACATAGGCTTGGCCTTTATGTTTCAGTAAGTATTGATCTCGGGCAGTGAGCTGCTCATAATGATTTTGTTGAATTGTGGGATGCTGAGCCATATCAAAGGCAAATTGTTCGAACGCCATTTGCTGTTGAGCTGTACGTTCAACATGTAAAAAGTTGCGATACATTTGATTGGACAAACGCAGTAATTTTTTTTGTTCGTCCGCTTTTAACAGCGGTAAGCAGACTTTGAGATCTTGGTTGATTTGTTCTAAAGCGAAAGTTGTGCGTTGATCGTCTATTTCCAGCATGTTTTTTTCAAGTTTTTGGCACAGCAAAGACAAATCGACTGCTTCTTTTTGAACAGTCTTATTGTTGGGAAACTCTGGTGCAGGTTGAGGTTCAGGCTGTTGTTGGCATCCATTCAACATACTGAAACATAAAAACATTGCACTAAACTTTGCAGGCAGCTGAAAAAATTTTGACACAGGAACTCGATGCGCTATAGAAGTGGTATTGTCCGATGGAATGTCGACTATTTTATAGATGAAACACGTGCAATATGTGTACTATTGTACAGTTCTTTGTTATAGCGTTGTGAGTAGTGTCCGAAAACGACTGAAATTATCCGGTTTTGTCGCATTTGATATAAAAAATTAATAAAAATCATACGGAAATTTGTAAGGATATGATTAGTATCTGCTTAGTTTTAGGCTTGAATATTCAATCTCGGGTATTTGAATATTAGGAATTTACAAAAAAAATGAACAAAAAAGTTGTGGTGGGTCTTTGTTTGCTTTTCACGAGTCAATGGGCGTGTGCGCTAGACCTTGTGCAAGCTTATGAACGTGCAAAACAAGAAGACCCCAATTGGCAAGCCAATAAACTACAATATGAAGCGGATAAATTGAATTTGGGGATTGCCAATGGGAACTTACTCCCGACGGTAACAATCTCCGGAAATGTGACCCGAAAAAATCAAAATTCCAACCAAAGCGGCGCTCAAGCCGGGCTGATCATGCCAGACAGCACCACAACAAGACAAATTGCGCTCACTGCCCGTCAGCCCATTTTTCGTTGGGATGCATGGGAAGGGCTGAAGCAAGTCAAGACCTCGATTAATTTAAGTGAAATCAATCTGCGGATTCAAAAACAAGATCATATTTTAAATGTCTCTGAAGCTTATTTTAATGTCCTACGTCAGCAAGCATTGACGGTTGCCAACTTACAAGAAGAACAGGCGCTATCTGAACAGCTGCGCATGATGAATGCTAAATTAAAAGAAGGCTTGGTGGCAAAAAGTGATGTCAGCGAAGCCAATGCTCAATATCAAAATGCTCGGGCCAACCGTATGGCGACTAATGTTCAATTGGTTTTGGCGCAGGAACAATTACAACAGTTGATTGGGCCATATCGAGAAAATTTGGCGGTGTTACGTGAAGATTTTCAGTTTGAAAAACCGATTCCAAACAATGTACAAGCGTGGGAAGAACTGGCTCAGGAGCAGAACCTAGGCATTTTACAAGCGCGTATGCAACAACGTTATGCGGAAGATAGCAAACGCGTCGAAAAAGCTGCCTTATATCCTCAGATTGAAGCGGTAGGGACCTATGGTTATAACAAGCAAAGTCCACAATCCATCATGTCGCAAGATGGTCAATTTGATCAGGTGGGGATTGAAATGAACTGGAATGTGTTTAATGGTGGACGGACACAGAAATCCATTAAGCAAGCGGCGATCAATGTTGAAAAAAGCCAAGCACAGGTGGATGCAGCGATTCGAAAAGCACAAACCGATGTAAAAAAATCTTATATGCAAGTCGAAACGGATCAAAGTAAATTACAGGCACGTAAAGCCGCGATGGATTCTTCCGCGCAAGTGTCGTTGGCCTCACAAGCCCAGTATCAGGAAGGTCTGAAAACCATGGTTGATGTGCTACTGGCACAGCGTAATGCCTTTTCAGCCCGTCAAGATTATTTAAATTCCAAGTACGATTATTTAATTCATGTTCTACAACTTAAAGCCTCAGTTGGGAAATTAACGGAAGCTGATTTAGTGGAAATGAATGCGTGGTTGGTCGATCAGAAAAATCAGCCATCGATCCTACTAAAGAAATAATCCATGGTCATAAAAGTTTCACAATCAATATGCTTTAATATGGCACTAAAATCTGCCGATTCACGTTGTAGTGGAGACTCGCTTTGCCTAATAATCCTGTTTTAAATCATCACATTTCTTCGCAATTCAATGAAGAGTTGCAGGATGTGCATACCAAATTTATGACCATGGGTGGTTTGGTGGAGCAACAGGTTGCAAATGCCATTCATGCCTTATTGGATACGGATGCAACAATGGCGATTGATGTTCAATTTCAAGACAATACGGTGAACCGTATGGAAACTGAAATTGATGAAGCGCTTACCCTAATTTTGGCGCGTCGTCATCCTGCTGCGATTGATCTACGCATGGTGATTGCGATGTCGAAAGCCAACACAGATTTAGAACGGATTGGTGATGAAGCGGCAAAAATTGCCCGTATTGCACAAAGCTTGTGTGAAGAGGGTGGTTCACCGCGTGGTTATATGGAAACACGTCATATTGGCAACCAAGTCCGCGTGATGATTCATGATGCGCTCGATGCCTTTGCACGTTTGGATGTAGATCAGGCTTTACGTGTCCTTTTGGCCGATGCTGATATTGACCGCGAGTACCAATCGGCAACCCGTACCCTCATGACGTATATGATAGAAGATCCACGCCACATTACTCGGGTCATGAATGTACTTTGGGTGCTGCGTTCACTTGAACGTATTGGTGACCATGCTCGAAATATCTCTGAACAAGTGATTTATATGGTGAAAGGTCTAGATGTCCGTCACACCAGTGTTGAAGAAATTGAGCAAAAAGTTCAGCGTTAATTGAATAAAACAAATATGAACGAAGCCCATCAAACGATGGGCTTTTTTCGGTGTAAAATTAACTATGTGTTTCTTCGTCTTCCTCAAAAGTACGGGCAATTTTGTCAATATTTAAACTTTTCGCCATCGCATTGAAGATTTGCTTATAAGCACCTTCTTGATGGTACAAATCATGATGCTCCCCGTGTTCTACGATTTGTCCGTCTTTCATCACATAGGTGTAATCGGCATCGATAATTTGCGACAAACTATGTGAAATCATGATGACGGTACGCTCTTGTTTAATTTGATCCAGACTATTTTTAATTTGTTCAGCAGCGATCGCATCTAAACTTGCAGTCGGTTCATCTAAGAAAATAATCGGCGGATTTTTTAGGAACATACGTGCCAAGGCAATACGCTGTTGCTGTCCACCTGAGAGCAGTAAGGCATCTGCTTCATAGGCATGTGGCAGTTTTAAGATCTGATCATGGATCGAGGCTTTCCGTGCTGCATCGAAGACTTCTTGTTCTGTAGCTGTACTTTTTCCATAGCGAATATTTTCAAAAATTGAACCTGGGAAAATATGATTTTTTTGCAATACCAAACCAATATTTTCACGTAAATACTGTGTATCAATCTGTTCTAAATCGATGCCATCGAGTTTGATATTGCCCGCTTGAGGATGATAAAACTTATCCAGTAAGCTAATTAATGTCGATTTACCAGCGCCAGATAAACCAACCAAGGCGGTGATTTTGTTCGGTTGGATGGTCATATTGATGCGGTGCAATGCCTGAAAACCATTGGGATAGCTAAAGTCGACATTGCTTAATTCAAACTGACCTTGAATCGGAGGTTGAGCAGTGCCACTGGTTTCAATTTCATGATCCGCTTCTAAGATGTTAAAGAAGCTTTCCGAATAAATCATCGCAGAGTTAATTTCATCATAGATACGATGCAGCGAGCGAATCGGGGCAGAGACATTATTAAATAACAACACGTGATACATAATCATCCCGATACTCATTTGCCCATCCAAAACAAAATAGGCTGTCAGAATGATGATCAGTACCACACCGACCTGTTCAATAAAGGTTTTGAGTCCGTCAAAGATATAACTGGTTTGCCGTGTCTGCATCTGGTTTTCAGTCAGCGACTTTTGCAGATTTAATTGCTTTTTCGATTCGACGGCTTCTTTGTTAAAAGATTTAATGACCGTTATCGAATTGATAATACTCAGAATACCCTGATTTTTCTTTTCAAAATTATCGCGTAGGGCACGGCGTTTGCCTGCCAGTTTTTGTGATTGTTTGAAAGTTAGCCAAAAATAAATCGGCACAATAATTGTGGCCACCACGCCAACCCAAACATTGGCATAATACATTAAGCCCAGTGCAATAATGGCACTGGTAAATAACGGTAAAATATCAATAAAAAAGATTTGAACCAGTCGTGTGAGCGAGCTAACCCCCCGATCAATTCGAGTTTGGAGTTTGCCTGCTTGGTTGTCTTGTTGATCGAAGAATGCCAATCGATAGGTGATAAATTTTTCAATAATGCCTTGGGATAAATCCTGAGAAATTAAAATACGTAATTTTTCACCAAACGATTTTTGTCCAAATTGCACGATGGCATTGATGACTTCTTTTCCCAGTAAGACTACGGTGATGGTGATTAATATATGCCAACCATTCGCTAGACCGAGGCCTTGTTGTAAAAGCTGATTGATGCTGTCTACAGCATATTTGAGTGTCAGGGCATTCACCTGTGCCGTGAGTGAGCCAATTAAGGTCAAGATCAGCGTCACGACCACCAGCCAGCGGTATGGCTGTACGAATGGACGTAATTTTTGGAAAAGCTGCCACAGGTTCATAAGCAATTATTTTTATTGTGAATATGAGCTTTAGTCTAAGACTGAAAATTCTATGCGACAAGTAATGACAATGTTTTGATTTGTGACGAGAGTTTTTCGGCTAAGATATTTTTTAAATGTGCTCACGACATCAGCATCACGCTGCTGTGCCAAACAGTGTTGAGTTGAACCGATGAATTTTGAATTATTTACGCCTGAACCGCATGCAAATCTGTTGCCCTATGATGGTGAAGTTGAAGATTATGGATTGATCTTCAATGCTGAAGACAGTGAAAAATATTTACGCTATTTCCTCACGCAGTTGGCTTGGCAGCATGATGAAGTCATTTTGCATGGACAGTATTTTCAAACGGAACGAAAAGTGGTTTGGTATGGAGATGCTCATTATGAGTATCACTATTCAGGCATGCAAAAGCAGGCATTGATCTGGAATCCAGCTTTACTGCGCTTAAAGAAATATATTGAGCAACGGGTGGGTCAGACGTTTAATTCCTGTTTGGCCAATTTATACGAAAATGGTACGCAAGCGGTGGGGTGGCATAGTGATGATGAGCCATCTTTGCTTTCACCCACACAGCAGGTGGTGATCGCATCTTTGAGTTTTGGCGCAAGCCGAAAGTTTTGCTTTAAACATAAAAGCACTCAAGAGAAAGTACAGCTTTTACTGCAAAGTGGACAGTTGATTGTGATGCGTGGGAAAACCCAACGGTATTGGAAACATGCCCTAATGAAGTCGATGAAAGTGACCGAGCCGAGGGTGAATTTAACCTTTCGTTATTTCTATGATCAACAGCCGTAAAAAAAGCCCATATCTAGATGAGCTTTTTTCTTTCTCTGAGGAAGAGTATAGCGACAATCAACTGAAATCATGGAACACATGGTTGAGATGACTGCTAAAGAACAATAATCATATTATGATAATTTATCCAATATTTATAATTAATAAATTCAATTAATAATATGAATTTATCAGATTAATTAAATATCATCTTTACAACATCGCATCAGTTGTGCGCAAACTGATCAGATTTAAATGGCGTCCGATTCTTCCATCATACTGCTGTATTTTTTCTCAATACGCGCTGTACAGTCTTGCATCATTTCTACGACTTTTTGAAAATTCATAAATTCAAAACGATTTTTAGACGCCAATAGGGTCAAAGCAAGTGGGGGTTCTTTACTGGAAAACTTAATCGGAATCGATAAGCTCGACATATTCGGGTCAACTTCACCATTGGAAAAATAATAACCCTGCTTTTTAATCTTTTTCATTTGCTGCATAAATTCTTCTTCATTATGCGCAAAACCAACTTGTGATAACTCGTCCGCAAAACGGTGGTAATAATCTAAAATCCGTTGCTTAGATAACTGCGACAAAATCACTTTAGACGATGAGCCTTTGTACATTGGACGTGGGCTACCTCGACCATATGCCAAGGCAGTATAGTCCTTATACAGTTCATGATGTACATCAATACATGAGTCGATATTCAGATGCGTCAATAAGCAACAAGACTCTGTGCGTTCCACAATTTCTTTCATGAAGGGAATGCTAATTTGCACCAATGGATCGGTGGTGCGAGAAATAAAATCAAGCACAGCAATTTTTGAACCCAGTGTGTAATCGCCAGAAGTCCCACTGAGGCGCTGCAATAATTCAGCAGAAACCAGTTCTTTTAAATAGCGATAGCTCGTTGGTTTAGATAAGCCTAATTCTTCACTAATAATGTCGACATTGATGATGGGACGAGCAACTGAAAATAAGTCGAGTACGGTGAGAATTTTACCAAAACTGGAAAGCGCCATAAGAACCTGCTTGGTCACAATAAAAATGAATCGTTAAGTTACTTTATAACAAATTGCTCGGCCTGATGTTGCGCTTTTCTACACTGGAAATGAAACAAATCTGAAATATCACAGGGTTTCTTGGGTTATTCTGATAAAAGCATAATAAAAAATTGAAATACGCATTTAAAATATAGGTCAATTATCAAAATAAGATATTAATATTGACTTTAATTTGTTTTTTTAGCAAAATTGCTATGAAAATATCCTATATTGAATAAATATTGCCCATATGTTCGATGCGCAGGGAATATTGCACACTACTTTTTGTATTCAAATAGTTTGAAACACGATTTGAATCGCTTCTTTACTTATTGAAATTTCTAGTCATTCCTGTGCCGTGATACAGGTTGTGCTGTCGAATGTTTAAGCATTCGATACGAGGCCGTTTTCACTAAAAAGAAGCAAACTGACGAGATCAATCATGTTGCTGACGAAACAAATACTCGCTTTTCGGCCCAATAAAATGGACTGGATTTTTGCGACCAAAACGTTCATCGCGGGCATGTTGGCATTGTATGTGGCCTTTGTACTGAATTTGGCTTATCCGATTTGGGCAATTGGCACCGTTTTCGTGATCGCGAATCCATATTCAGGGATGACGTCTTCAAAAAGTTTGTATCGTGTATTAGGAACATTCTTAGGGGCGGCCGTGTCGGTGGTGGCACTGCCACATCTCATCCATATGCCAGTACTGTTTACGGTGTTTTTGGCGGTTTGGGTTGGGTTTTGCCTGTATTTGTCACTGCTAGACCGTACGCCTCGTAGTTATGTTTCCATGTTGGCGGGTTATACCACGGTCATTATCTGTTTTAACGTGGTGTATTTTATTGATACTGCTTCGATTTTCGATATGGCCTTGGGACGTTTTCTCGAAATTACGGTGGGTGTGGTGTGTAGTGCCATCGTGACCACGACAATATTTCCAATGCATATTGGTCCTGCAGTCGAAACGCGAGTGAGCAAAACCTTTGCCGATACCAAAGAAATTTTTGATCAAATTTTATTAGAGCCTGCTGAGTTAGAAAATTATTCAAAAAACCTCGGCAATATTGCACGAGATATCGCGGATATACATGTCATGGCGGTGCATTTGTCTTATGAAAAATCCACCTTAAAAGGTATGACACGTCCATTGCAGGAAATCTTGCATCAGTTGAGTTTGTTGGTCAGTAACTTGGTGGCCATGTCTGAACGGATGAAACAATTAGACGGTCTGGACACACATTATCGGACGGCACTCAAACAAGCCCATGAACATATTGCAGCGTTTTTATTAGATCGACATCAGATTGAGGAAAGTGAACTTAATCAATTACCTGAACAATTTGAGCAAGATTTTCAACAGATTCAGACACAGGCATTGCCAACACAGCAGGTGATTTTGGGTAGTCTAAAAATGGATATTCGCCATTTTATTCAGAATATTCGTGCGATTCGTCTGCTTTGGCAGCGAGTACAACAAGGCGACTCCACTTTACCAGCTACACTGACTGCCTTGGGCAATAGTCATTATCCGACTTTGCACCGAGATGTGGGGGTTGCCATTCGTGGCGGGGTGTCTGCGTGTCTGATTATTTTAATTTCCACGGGTTTTTGGATCGTTAGTGGTTGGAAAGCTGGATTTATGATGGCTGAAATGGCTGCGATCAGTGCCTGTATTTTAACGGCAATGGATAATCCTGTTCCTGCATTGAAAATGTTTATTCGCGCGAATATGTATGCAGCGGTCGTGGTATTTATCTACGCCTATGGCATTTTCCCGCATGTGACCGCCTTTTGGCAGTTGATCGTGGTGTTAGCACCGTTTGTGATGTTCTGTCTGATGTTGTTTTTACATCCACCTTTGATTGGAATTAGCTTGCCATTACTGATGGGGGCGATTATGGGACTGAATATTCAAAACCGCTTTAGCCTCGATCAGGTGTTTTTCTTTGATGCATCGATTGGGACGGTTTTGGGACCCATTATTTCGGTGTTTATTATTCATTTAGTGCGTGCAATGTCACCAGATATGACGGCCCAACGCATCCTTTCTCAGCATTATAAGGCGCTGCGTCAGGCTTTATATCTGCCGTACGGCTTACCGTTTCGGGTGCATTTACGCAGTATGTTGGACCGAATCGGCATCCTAAATAGCAAAATGGTGCAATCAGGGAACTTGAAACAACAGATCGAGTGGGCTTTGGTGGAAGCCAGTGCGGTGATTGATTTGACCCGCTTGCAAGAACTCATGAATAAACTCGATCCGAATGATGCACTGGTCAGTGAACTTGAAGAGTTACAACAAGATTTAGATGACTATTTTCGGGCCATGGAACAAGGGCAAAAGAATGTCTTTATGAGCTTGAAACAGCAAATTGTAGAGCGAGTTCAACGATTGAATCAGGCCGTTCAGGGTGTGGAAAACGACGATGTTATGCATCGAATTCAGTATTCACTGAACAATATTCAAAGCAGTTTGTGTCATGTCCTAACACAGCAGACTCCAAATCATTTACAGGTCGAGGCACAACATGGGTGAGCTAAATGTATATGGCATTTATGTGCCCATTCTATTGATTCAAGCGGTATTGGCCTATCTGTTATTGCGGGTCATCATGCGTTTGCTTGACCGATGGATGGCGCAAGATTGGGTGCCGATGCCTAATATTTTTTATTTGGGTGTATTTGTGATGTTGCTTTGGCTGGTGCATGAAATCTTTATTTTCTGCCAGTTCTAAGCCCCTAAAAAAATGAAATGATTGAGGTAATCGTATGACCAATTTGAATGTCCGAAAATATATTCGGCCTGTATTGCTAATAATTGTGCTATGTGGCGCATTACTTGCGCTGAAACATATTTGGGAATATTACAATTCGGAACCTTGGACGCGTGATGGACGGGTACGTGGTGACGTGATTCAAGTGTCATCGGATGTTTCAGGTTTGGTCACAGACGTTTTGGTTCAAGACAATCAGCAAGTGAAAAAAGGCCAAGTGTTATTTCGTATAGATATGGCACGTCAAGCGTTGGATGTTGAGCAAGCCAAGTCTGACTTGGCGAAAGCCAAAGCAGGACTGGCAGGGGCTGAAGCGCAGCTTGCTGAAGCCAAAGCCAATCTAGTGAAGTCACAAGCCAATATCAATCTTGCAGATAAAAATGCAAATCGTTATGCAAGTTTGATGGACGGTGCGATTTCAAAACAAGAACAAGATCAAATGTTTGCAGTACGTGATCAATCACATGCAGAGCATGAGCAAACTCAGGCAGCGATTGAACAAGCCCAAGCCAGTGTGGTGCAGCAAAAAGCCCTAATTGAAGCAGCGAATAGCAGTTTGCATTTGGCTGAGTTGAATTTAAAACGTTCGGAAGTGGTTGCACCAACAGATGGAACTTTGTCTAACTTTGAACTCAAAGCAGGGAATTACGTCAAAGTAGGCCAAGCCGTAGCGGCTTTAATTGATCGTCAACAATTGTATGTTGTGGGATATTTTGAAGAAACCAAACTGGATAAAATCTATGTTGGCGCACCTGCAACAATCCAACTGATGGGAAGTTCTGAAGTTTATAAAGGCCATGTACAAGGCGTTGCCACAGGGATTGAAGACCGTGAACGTACGTCGACTGATGGTTTGCTTGCTAATGTTAATCCAACCTTTAGTTGGGTCCGTTTGGCACAGCGTGTACCAGTGAAAATTGTACTGGATGAAGTGCCGCATGATCAGTTGGCTTTTGTCGCGGGTCGAACCACCACGATTCATATTGTGGATAAAAACTAAGTTATCCCCAATCATTTCATTTGCGCAGCATTGAGTGATCAATCTTGCGCATAAAAAAGCATCCTCTTTTGGATGCTTTTTTATTTGCCTGTTTGTTGAAAGCGCTTAAGGTTTTAGTCCAACTGGGTTTCGATACCAACTTTCAATAAATAATGCTGCAGCAAGGCTGTCGGCAGAAAGATTCTTCGCACGGCCTTGGGATTGATAGTGATCTAATTCATCACGCGCTTCACGTGTCGTTAAGCGTTCATCGACCATCAAGGTTTCAATATTGGTTTGGTGGCGAAGGCGTCGTGCAAATTTACGCGCACGTGTGGAGAGTTCAGATTCGCTATCATCCATATTGAGCGGTAGACCCACGATGAACAAATCCGGCTGATACTGTTTCACAATCTTGAGTAGATTATCCCAATTGGGAATGCCATCTTTCATGGGAAAGAGTGGCAGGGGATTTGCACTTTCAATCAAGGCTTGTCCCACAGCTATTCCTGTTTTTTGTGTGCCAAAGTCAAAGGCCATAATCATTTGATATTGTGGTAAATCAGGCATGTCCAATCTCAGATGATAACCACATGCGGTCTACGCCCATTTTTTTATAGGCAGCATCCCAGCGGTCGTCATAAGGTAAGTTAAATATTAAATCCATGTCTGAGTCACAAATGAGCCAATCACCCCGAGCAATTTCTTCTTCTAATTGCCTTTTACCCCAACTGGCATAGCCTAGAGCCACCTGATAACGACCAACACCTTCATTGTGCGCAATCGCATCTAAAATATCTTTAGATGTGGTAATGCAGACATTTTCACCTATAGCAATAGACGAATGCCATGTCGGTTGACCGGTATGAAGAACAAAACCTGCCTCTGGGCGCAAAGGACCACCTTGCAACACTTCATGAGGATGCACATTATCTGCCTCAATTTCCAAATCATTCAATAGTTCTTTGATCTGCAAGCCCGAAGGACGATTAATAATGATGCCTTGAGCGCCATCTTCATCATGTCGCGCTAAATAAATCACCGTATTGGCAAAGAATTCATCGTTCATTTCGGGTGGAGCAATCAGGCAGCGGTGTGTGAGGTATTGTTTAGTCACCTAATGGCTTCTCCTTATTGGGGTAAGTTTGATTCTTGGGGTGAATTGCATTCGAATAACGTTGTATTTATCAACATACTAGACTCACAAGTTTTCAACAATGAGTTTTTCTGCAAATTCAATATTTGTCATGCTCGACCGGTGAGGGACATGCTAAAAATCTTCATCGTGCAGGCAGGTCTACAGTACGGTGAATTGTAAAGCGATGATTGGTGATTTGAACAACAGCAGTACAAAAGTGAGGAGAAGATATACGTGATGGATGACTGAGATTGCTTAAAATAGCAGGATAAACTGAGGGTAAAACAATGACACATTATTCAAAAATAATAGGGATGGCACTCTGTGCAAGCCTACCTATTTCAGGCTTTGCAGGAAGCGCTGACTTACAAAAACATGAATCTCAGGTGATTAAAAAATATAAAAACTTAAATTTTTATGAGGTCAATGAAGCGATAGAACGTGAAATTGTGGATGTCATTGCGGCAGATCCGAGCAGTTTTCACTACGGATTTACGCAACTCGAAAAGCAAGGTTTTGTTCATGTGCAATATTCACCAGATAAAAAACTTAAATTTTATAGTTTTGATGTGTCTGGCGGAGGCACCATGGGGGAGTGGAGCAGCTATGTGCAATATGCAACGGGAAAAACGCAACATTTAGATCAATTTGACTCAGGCTATATCAATCAAATTTTGCCGGTCAACATCCAAAATAAAACCGTATATTTGGTGAAGAGTTATTATAAAGGTGATAATTGCAGTGGACTACATCATCTAAGAGCTGTTGAAGTTGGACCAAAACAGTTACTTAAATCTTATGTATTTCAAACTAAGCAAAAGAAACTAGATCAAATCTCGGTAGATTATGACTGCCATTATGAAACCGATCGTCGTAGCGGTAATGAATATCTCAAAATCAGTCCGAAACACGTGGATGTTATGTTACTCAATCAACAACATCAGCCGCAGTATAAATATTTACGCTATAGCTTGGGCTCAAAAGGCTTTGTGTATCAGGGGATTTTCAAATAGTGTATTTAAGAAAAAAGCCTGTGTACTTTGAATACACAGGCTTTTTTGAAAGCATCAAAAATTAACTATGTTGAAATTTTAATTGTCGCAACTGTTTTGCGTGTTGTAAGGTCGTTTGACTAATCTCCACACCACCAGTCATTCGAGCCAGCTCTTGGATCCGATCATCTTCTTCTAATTCGATAATGGTACTGCTTGCAGGATCCGTTTGACGTTTTTTCACCAAGAGATGTTGGTCAGATTGGGCAGCGACTTGGGCTTGGTGAGTAATACATAAAATTTGAACATGCTGTGCCAAATCAGCCAACAAACGCCCGACAATTTCTGCCGTTCCGCCACTGATCCCGACATCAATTTCATCAAAGACTAACACTTCGGATTCGGTTTTTTCAGCATTCATCACTTGCATGACTAAGGCGATACGTGACAATTCACCCCCCGATGCCACGCGTGCTAGAGGCTGAGCAGGAATCCCTTTGTTGGCTGTGAATAACAGCTGAATAAAGCTTAAACCTTCACTCGAAACATGTTCAAGCGGTTCAAATTTAAATTCAAAATGCGCTTCAGGCAGAGCCAGTTGTTTGACTTGTTCAGTTAATTGTTTAGCCAATGGCGTAGCAGCGTCTCGGCGTATTTGATCCAAGTGCTCGGCTTTGGAAATGAAGTCTTGATGAGAAACCTCGACTTGTTCTGCCAACGTTTCAGGATCTTCCAGCTGATGCAGTTGCTCTAACTCAAGTTGCCATGCTTCGTATTCTTGTTTTAAATCTTCAGGCTGAGTACGATATTTACGCGCTAGGCGATGAAAAACTTCCAGTTTGGTATTTAATTCGTCCATACGTTCAGGATCAAAACTTTGACGATCAATAAACTGACGTAAATTTGCTGTCGCGTCTTCAATTTCACTTTGAGCGTTCAGCAGCGACGTATAAATTTCAGAAAGTTGTTCACTACGCCCTGCATGCGATTCAATCCGACGAATGATCGCGCCCATTTCTTGATTGATATTTTGCTCGGCGTCATCGAGGACATTTAGACTATAGCTACAATCCTGCATGATATGTTCATGATGACTGAGACGGTCAAATTCTTGCTCGATTTCTTTGTAGTCCGTTTGCACAAGGTCTTCAAGTTCTTCTAATTGAAGTTCAAGCGTTTCTATCCGTTGCTTACGTGTGGCTTGGGCATCGAGTGCTGCTTGGTGCTGTCGAATATCCTTTTGCCACTTGCTATAGGCATCACGAACGGCTTGAGCCGGCTGATAAAAATTGTAATAGCGATCTAGCCAATGTTTTGGATAGGGCGGTTCTAAGAGTTGTTGTTGGCTGTGTTGGCTATAGAGTTGTACCAATAAGCGGCCAATTTCTTTTAACTCAGATAAGCTGCTCGGACGTCCATTAATCCATGCTTTGCTACGACCTGTTGCAAAAATCACGCGACGTAAATGGATTTCTCCAGACTCATCATCCAGCTCATGTTCTTTGAGCCACAGTGCTTCAGGACTGTGCTCTTGGTAGCTAAAGGTCGCTGTTACATCGGCTTTGTCTGATCCATAGCGCACATAGTTGGTGTCTGTACGTTCACCTAAGCAAGCTGATAATGCGTCTAGAAGTAAAGATTTACCAGCACCTGTTTCACCCGTCAGGACGTTAAAGCCTTGTTCAATGTCGATGGCTAAATGGTCGGCTAATGCAAAATTGATCAGAGTTAAATGTGTCAGCATAAACGCATCCGAGCTGCGAAAAGTTCTAGTTAAAGATAATTAAGTTTTGTTTTGGTCACAAGATAAGTTTTATTTTAAGATGACGAAAAACCTCATAATTCTATCCTAAATTTCAGTTTAATAAGAAATTAGTTTCGTATCTGCCGTAAGCACGCAGTGTAGTGATGCAAAGAGTAAATGATCTTGCATAACGTGAGCTTAAACCATCCAACATTTTGCTAAGTTCTCACAAAACACGTTTGTGTATGTATTCTTGTATCTAATCTAAAGTGTTATTGCCTTAAAACGTCATGATTTGGTCTCTTAAATCCGTCCATATAATTCATTATCCATGTATATCTGTGAAATGATTTTGCAGCGTTTCTATAGACCCTAACTAGGACTTTAGTGGATGAAATAAAAAAAGTATTTTGTACAAAAGTACAGTTTGTTTTAGATTCTCAATGTCAAGATAGTGAGATGGTATTGGGACATATCCACTTCTCAGATTTTTGTAATTATCTATCTCAAAATTTTCAACACTGATTGATTAGTTTTTGCAGCACAATTAAACTACTTCGATCAAAATATTATAAATATGCTTTATCTGGAGAAAACGCATGTCAGCACAGTTTGATCATGTATCAGTCATCAAAAAATCAAATGTTTATTTTGGCGGTCTATGTATCAGCCACACTGTGCAATTTGAAGATGGAACCAAGAAAACACTGGGTGTGTTGCTTCCAACTGAACAAGCGCTGACTTTTGAAACCCATGTACCTGAACGTATGGAAATTATTTCAGGTGAATGTCGTGTTCAAATTGCTGATAGCGAAGAAAGCGAACTATTCCGTGCGGGTCAATCATTCTACGTGCCAGGTAATAGCCGTTTTAAAATTGAAACAGATGAAGTCTTGGATTATGTGTGCCACTTAGAAGGCTAATAATTCAATCCATTTAGGCACAGTTTTTTAACTTCAAATCGGTTAAACTATGTGTCATAGCATAAATCCTGTAAAGCTTGCTTTGCAGGATTTTTCTTTTTGATAACCTAAGCTGTGCGCTGGGTGATCATACCCTGTTTAAAAGTTTATCGAAGTTTGCAAATTAGAGGTCGTTCATGGCGAAACCGGAATATTATTATGGCGTTCATTCAGTGGAGTCATTACTGGAACTTGAGCCAGAACGCGTATTAACTTTATTTGCGTTAAAAGGACGTGATGATCAGCGTTTAAAACGTATTTTTGAGTTGGCAGAACCGTTTGGTGTCAGCATTCAAAAAGCTAGCCGTGATAGTTTGGAAAAACTTGCGGGACAACCGTTCCATCAAGGTGTGGTCGCGGCTGTACGCCCCCATCCAGTCTTAAACGAAAAAGATTTAGAGGCTTTATTACAAGCCAATCCCAATGCGTTGCTATTGGCTTTAGATCATATTACAGACCCACATAACCTTGGTGCATGTATCCGTACAGCGGCAGCTATGGGCGTTGAAGCCGTGATTGCACCGCGTGATCGTTCAGCGACACTTACCCCAACAGCCCGTAAAGTTGCTGCTGGTGGTGCTGAAAAAGTGAAGTTTATTCAGGTGACCAACTTGGCACGTACATTGGCTCAAATCAAAGAAGATTTTAACGTGCGTGTGGTCGGCACCATGCTAGATGAAAAAGCGTTGCCGATTCAAAAATTTGACTTCACTGGTACGGGTGTATGTGTGGTGATGGGCGCTGAAGATACAGGTTTGCGTCCTATTACGCAGGCGCAATGTGATCAAACTGTTTTCATTCCAATGGCTGGTAACTTGCAAAGCTTAAATGTCAGTGTCGCAACCGGTATGGCATTGTATGAAGCATGTCGTCAACGTAATAATGAATTGAAATAGAAGTGATGATGTCTCCCCAAAAGCAAGGTTATTTATATGTTTTCATTACCATGTGTATTTGGGGCGGATTCACCTTAACAGCGCGTTTAAGCGCCAATTGGGGAATCAGTGCTTGGGATATCACGGCACTTCGGTTTGCTTTGGCATTTTGCATCTTAATGCCAATTTTGATTTATAAAAAAGATACGGCTTTTTTATGGAAGAAAGAGCCTTTTATCCTCGCCATGCTCGGCGGGGTGACCTATTGTTTAACAGCCTATAGCGCATTTCATTATGCTCCTGCGGCCCATGCTGCAATTTTCCTCAATGGTTGTATTCCCTTATGTACGGCCATAGCCGCGTTTCTGATCTTCAAACAGCCGATCGATAAGCATACGTGGATCAGTGTGGTGATTATGGTCTCTGCCATTAGCTTAATGAGCTATTTAATGTACGTCGAGACTGGTGTGGCATTTGGTTTAGGTGATTTGCTATTTTTTATCAGTGCCATTTGGTGGGGGATATTTACGGTATTGCTTAAGCAATGGAGGCTCTCTGCTTGGCATGCCATGGCGGGGGTTGCGGTTTGGTCTGCCGTGGTATTCGTGCCTATTTATCTACTATTTTTCCCTAAACATTGGTCTGACCCAGAGCCATTGCAACTCATTGGACAAGTTATCTTTCACGGTATTTTTGTAGTGATTATTGCGACTTTAACGTATGTAGAGGCGATCAAGCGTCTGGGTGCATTTAAAGCCGGAAGTATCGTAACTTTGGCACCTTTTATTGCTGCAATTTTAGCGGTACCGCTGCTGAATGAACCCTTAAGTTTTGCAATTGTGTGTGGATTGGTCGGGATGGGGATTGGAGCGATTCAACCTTGGAAATGGTTGGGACGAAAGGATAGTCTAGAGCAGCAACTCGAACAACAAAAAAAGCAGTCTGAGTAAGACTGCTTTTTATTTAGCTTTTTTCAGCGTGCGCTAAGTACTTAAGATGCAATGGCTGAAGCTGCGCATAAAGATGATCTAAATGACCATCATTCAGCACGATATCATCGGCGATTTTTTGCTTTTCCTGACGTGACATTTGTACGTGAATAATTTTTTGGATTTGCTCGATAGTTTGACCATCACGCTGTGATGCACGCTGAATTTGCAATTGTTCTGTGGCATCAATAAGTAAGGTGTGATTGGTTAATTCATGTTGATTGGTTTCAAATAACAGCGGCGAAACCAAGATGACATAGGGGCTGGTGGCTTCATTTAACTGTTGGATAATGGACTGACGTATTGCAGGATGGGTAATGGCTTCAAGTGTTTGACGTGCTGTAGGATCTTTAAAGATATATTCACGTAAAGCGCGCCGATTTAACTCACCATTCGCAAGTAAAACCCAATCACCAAATTGTTGTTGAATCTGAATCAGTGCGGGTTGCCCCGGTTCGACAACCTCGCGAGCAACGATATCAGCATCGACGACTTGAATGCCTTGGAGTTCAAACCAATTGCTTGCAGCAGATTTTCCGCTACCGATACCACCTGTTAAACCCAAGACAAATGTCATACAACGACCTTACTGACCCAAATAAATTTTCATAATTTGATCACCCCATAAAAAGGCGATCCATCCAGCGATGGCAATATAGGGACCAAATGCAAAAGGTTGGTTTTCTTTACGAACTTTGAGCAAAATAATGCCAATGATTGCACCTACCAGTGAAGAGAGTAATACAATCAGTGGGAGCAGGAAAGGGCCCATCCATGCACCCAACGCAGCTAAAAGTTTAAAGTCACCATAGCCCATGCCTTCTTTGCCAGTGATGATTTTAAATAAATAGTAAACAATCCATAGGCATAAGAACCCGATGATATACCCCCAAATGGCTGAGGTTGCAGAGGTATAAATGGCATAGCTATTCACGCCAAGCCCGAGTGCAGCCAAAGGAAGGGTATAGCGGTCAGGTAAAAGTTGGGTGTCAAAGTCAATAAATGTTAAGGCAATCAATACATAAGTCAGCACTAGACCAAACAGCATTTGGATAGTTGGACCAAAAACTGCAACAACAATCAGCGCACAGATCATGGTGAGTAATTCGATCAGTGGATAACGGCTACTGATTGGATTTTGGCAACTTCCACATTTTCCGCGTAAAACGATCCAACTGATAACCGGAATGTTTTGATACCAACGAATGGGCATTTTGCATTTTGGGCAGGTTGAAGCAGGTGTGCTCAGTGTGATCTTTGTTTCGTCAATAATCGGTTGATCCGGATGTAAAAACAGTTGGCAATCCGTACGCCATTCTTGTTCCATCATCTTTGGTGTGCGGTAAATTACCACATTCAAAAAACTACCGATGCAAAGACTAAAAATCCCAACTGCGATATATAACGCAATTGGGGTATTAATTAAATATGTTATTAATTCTTGCATTAAACCACAGAACCCATTTGGAAGATTGGAAGATACATTGCAATCACAAGACCACCAACGAGGACACCTAGTACCGCCATAATCAAGGGTTCCATCATCGAAGTTAAGCCATCTACGGCATTATCCACTTCATTTTCATAATGGGTTGCCACTTTGTCTAGCATAGCATCCAAGGCACCGGATTCTTCACCAATAGCCACCATTTGAATCGCCATAGATGGGAATTTATCGGTGACACGCATAGCAAATTGCAGTTGTTGACCAGTCGCCACATCTTCACGAATTTTCATGACCGCTGTTTCATAGACCACGTTGTTGGTTGCACCTGCAGTTGATTCGAGCGCATCGATTAAGGGTACGCCCGCGGCAAATGTGGTTGCCAAGGTACGGCTATAGCGGGCAATAATTGCTTTATAAACCAAATCACCAAAAATCGGTGCTTTGAGTGCAGCTTTGTCTAAGAAGTCTCTGAAAGCTTTGCTACGTTTTTTTGCTTCCATGAAACCAGCAATCACAGCGCCAATTCCAATGATGAGGAAGAACCAATATTTTTGCATCCATTCCGACATGTTCACTACCATTTTGGTAAAGGCAGGTAGGTCTGCACCAAATGATGAAAACAAGTCTTGGAATACGGGAACTACTTTTACCATCAAAATGATTGTCACAATAACAGCGACAACAATTACCGCTGCTGGGTATTTCATGGCTTTTTTGATTTTTTGCTTAAGCAATTCACTTTTTTCTTTGTAAATTGCAACACGGTCTAGCATAGTTTCAAGTGCACCCGACTGTTCACCTGATTCAACCAAGGAGCAAAATAGGTTATCGAAATACTGCGGATATTTTCGCAGCGCACCGGCAAAGGTATTACCGCCTTCAACTTCACCTTTAATCCCCAAGACTACTTCACGCATGGCTGGGTTTTCTAAGCCTTCCGCTACGATTTCGAATCCTTGAACGAGCGGTACACCAGCTTTCATCATGGTTGCAAGTTGGCGCGTGAATACCGTGATATCCAAAGTGGATACTTTCTTTTTCATCAAGCCTTCGAGAATATTTTTGCGTTTTTCTCGAATGGTTTTAATGGTGATGCCTTGCTTACGTAAAGTAACTTTGGCTAAAGCCATATTACGCGAAGGCATTTCCCCTTTGATTTTCGCCCCTTTGCGATCCACGCCTTCATAACTGAAGGTTGGCATCATCTGCGCTTTTTTTACAGCCATGAATTTATCCTTATTTTTAAATACTAATTCACTTACTCACTGGTCACACGATTGACTTCTTGAAGTGAAGTCACCCCCTGCATGACCTTAATTAAGCCTGAACGGCGTAAATTGTTAAAACCTGCTTGATTTGAAGCTTCGGCAATTTGTAAGGCATTGCCGTCTTCCATAATAATTCTTGAAATTTCAGGTGTCACTTTCATGACTTCGTAAATACCCACACGACCTTTATAGCCTTCACGGCATTCGGCACAACCCACAGGCTGGTATATTTGGAATTCTGGTGTATTTAAATCATCTTCGGTAAAACCAAGCTCCAATAGACTTTGTTTTGGTACGTCTACTGTTTCTTTACATTGTGAACATAGGCGACGTGCAAGTCGCTGCGCAATGACAAGGTTCACGGATGTCGCGATGTTAAATGAAGGCACGCCCATATTGCGTAAGCGTGTCAGTGTTTCAGGTGCACTATTGGTATGCAGTGTAGACATCACCATGTGACCTGTTTGAGCCGCTTTAATTGCAATTTCAGCCGTTTCTAAATCTCGAATCTCACCGACCATCACAATATCAGGGTCTTGACGTAAGAATGATTTTAAGGCTGCAGAGAAGGTGAGGCCGACTTTATTATTTACGTTGACCTGATTGATCCCTTCTAAGTTAATTTCCACAGGGTCTTCGGCCGTTGAAATGTTGGTATCTTCACGGTTAAGAATGTTTAAACCTGTATATAGAGATACGGTTTTACCGGAACCCGTTGGACCGGTAATGAGTAGCATGCCTTGTGGTTTTTCTAAAGCCTGCATGAACAGTTCTTTTTGATCCGGTTCATAACCCAACGCATCAATCCCTAGCATCGCACTAGATGGATCAAGGATACGTAGAACAAGTTTTTCACCAAACAAGGTCGGTAAAGAGTTTACACGGAAGTCGATAGCTTTGTTCTTTGACAGCTTTAACTTGATACGACCGTCTTGAGGTATACGCTTTTCCGAGATGTCCATTTGTGACATGACTTTTAAACGTGAAGCGAGTCGTGTAGCGAGCTGCAAGGGCGGATTTGTAATTGTTCTTAACACGCCATCGACACGGTAGCGGACGCGATAGGTTTTTTCGTAGGGTTCAAAATGTAAGTCAGATGCACCCATACGAATTGCGTCGACTAGCAGCTTATTGATGTATTTAACAATCGGAGCTTCATCCCCCGTTGCCTCATCTTCATCTTCTTTCGCTGGATCAATAGTTTCCTGTTCTAAATCAAGATCAAAGTCATCATCAAAGTCAAAAGTACTTTCTTCAGCAAAGTTCTGTTCAATTAACTTTTCAAGTTTGTCATGTTCAACAATAATTGTTTCTGTATTCAGCTTACTACCAAATCGAATGGCATCCACTGCTTCAATATTGGTGGGATTACTGATTGCAACGAATAATAAATTGCCATGTTTAAAAATAGGCAAAATACGATGCTTGGTAATGAGTTTATCTTCAAATTCATCACGTATAATTAAAGACGTATCATAAGTTGAAATATCAAAAACCGGTTCACCGAACTCTATCGAGATGGTTTCTGCGATCAGGCGTGCTGAAAGGTGATATTCCTGAATCAAATGCGGCACGATATCTTGATGAGCCTTTTTTGAATTTTGCAGCGCTGCTTGCATTTTTTCGGCAGACAGATGCCCTTCGTCAACTAAGCGACGAATAAACCCCGTAAATCTTGAAGAACCTTGAACTGCTGTCATGCTTTTACTTGCCTATGCTTCAGTCTGTTTATAATTGGTATAGCAAAATTATACTTTTGTTGCACAAAAATACCATATCTTAAAGTGTTGTCACTAGCTAAGAATTGGTAAAAAGCATGAACCAGTCCTTAAATCTGCTTAATTTTTTTACAGAAAAGTGAAGATCTTGGAATGACTGGTGTGCTTCGAAGATGCAAATGTGTTGAAATTTATCTTCAAAATTATGAATTACGTGTAGAATGTGCCCGATTTCATCTTTGTCATGTGGGATAAATATGTCGGGTTCGACGATTACGCCTTGGGTAGTGGGTAACTGGAAAATGAACCCATTGCAAGCCGATGCTGGCGCACTTCTTAAGAATTTTAAGCAATTATTAGATGAACAAAATATTGCTGAAGCGGCATGTCATATTGGGGTTGCACCAACAGCTATTGCTCTGACCACGGTGCAAAATGAATTAACACAAGCTAGCCGTAACATCATAACCGTTGCACAAGACGTTTCTCGCGTTGCAGGTACAGGTGCATATACGGGTGAACTCAGTGCTGAGCTATTAAAAGATTATGGTGTTGAATTTGTACTGATTGGTCATTCGGAACGCCGTGAAATATTCGCTGATCAACCGCATATCATTAATGAAAAAGTAAAAAATGCATTAAACGCAGGTTTGACTGTGATTTATTGTGTGGGTGAAAGCTTGGAACAACGTGAAAGCGGCCAAGCAGAACAGATTGTATTACAACAAATATGTGATATTGCTGCTGTTGTACAAGCAGAGCAGTGGAAACAAATTGTGGTAGCTTATGAGCCAATTTGGGCCATTGGTACAGGTAAAACAGCGTCACCTGAAGATGCGCAAGCGATGCACGCTAAAATTCGTGAAGGTTTAAGCCAAATCACCCCAATGGGACTTCATACTGCGATTCTTTATGGTGGTAGTGTAAAACCTGAAAATGCAGTAGAGTTGGCAGCCTGTCCGGATATCAATGGTGCGCTGGTCGGTGGTGCATCATTAAATGCAGAGTCGTTTTATAAAATTGCTCAAGCATTTGCAAATACAAAATAATTAGGAGTTCAGCATGCATACGTTTGTGCTGGTGGTACATATTATCTTAGCGATTTTAATGATCGTGCTGATTTTAGTTCAGCATGGTAAAGGCGCAGATGCGGGTGCATCTTTTGGTGGCGGCGGTGCTGCAACTGTATTTGGTGCATCGGGTTCGGGTAACTTTATGACCCGTTTGACTGCGATTTTAACGGCTTTGTTCTTCGTTACGAGCTTGACACTTGCTGTGTTTGCAAAGAAACAAACGACAGATGCTTATAGTCTGAATGCGATTTCTTCAGTACCGACTGCGCCTGCAAAATCGGCTGAAACTTCGCCAACTGCACCAAAAAGCGCTGAATAATTTATTTAGCACTTTCTTTTTTGACGTGTTGCGACTAGAATGCGTCACAGCTGCGGTGGTGGTGGAATTGGTAGACACGCTACCTTGAGGTGGTAGTGCTTTCGGGCGTGGGGGTTCAAGTCCCCCCTTCCGCACCAACTTATAATCCAGAACATAAGTTGGTGTATGCAGCAAAACTCTGTTGATGCGGGATGGAGCAGTCTGGTAGCTCGTCGGGCTCATAACCCGAAGGTCGTTGGTTCAAATCCAGCTCCCGCTACCAATCAATTCTATTTTTAAGATGCAAACTTTTAAATGGACAGCTTTTAAAGCTGAGAAAACTATTTGCATATTGATGCGGGGTGGAGCAGTCTGGTAGCTCGTCGGGCTCATAACCCGAAGGTCGTTGGTTCAAATCCAGCCCCCGCTACCAATCTTATATGGCACACAATCTATATAAGCAGTTTATCTGAAAGTCATTGTGATGTTGATGCGGGATGGAGCAGTCTGGTAGCTCGTCGGGCTCATAACCCGAAGGTCGTTGGTTCAAATCCAGCTCCCGCTACCAATCCTCTGAGATGCAACTCAGTAGGGCAATTCTTCAGGTTGTTTAGATTGAAAATGACCAAGAAATTGTATATAATTTTTGCATGTTGATGCGGGATGGAGCAGTCTGGTAGCTCGTCGGGCTCATAACCCGAAGGTCGTTGGTTCAAATCCAGCTCCCGCTACCAAGTTTCTAAAAGAGGCTCACAACTAGGTGGGCCTTTTTGCACAGTGGACTATGGTTTTCTGTGTAATAATGGGGCGATTTACGCCCTTTTTTATTGGCTATCGTGTAGTGTCGACAGTATTTTGGTCAAACCGTCATGTTTCACTACTACTATAGTTTCGCATTGGTCTGTAGTGGTCATTTCGACCATCGAATCGCACAAATTTGACGAGAGTAAATGAAGCTATCAAATAAAACTCAAGCACTTCAGGACTTAATTGCCCCAGCGGTGCAAGCATGTGATGTAGAACTTTGGGGGATTGATTTCCAACCTCAAGGAAAACGTTCACTGTTACGTATTTATATCGACCGTGAAGTTGATGAAAATGCAGAACCTGTCATCAATGAAGATGGCGAAGTTGAGCAAGGCCGTGGTATCGGCGTGCAGGACTGTGTTCGTGTCACTCAGCAAGTGGGTGCGATGTTGGATGTACATGATCCAATTTCAGGCGAATATGCATTGGAAGTGTCATCTCCAGGTTGGGATCGTCAGTTCTTTAAATTGGAACAAATGACGGCATACATTGGTCAGCAAGTCGCTTTGCGTTTGATCAGTGCTGTAGATAATCGTCGTAAATTCCAAGCCAAACTTGTAAACGTAGACCTTGAGAACGAAATGATTCAGGTTGAAGTTGAAAAGCAACAAGTGTTGGATATTGACAGCCACAATATTGATAAAGCAAATCTGGTTTTCCAAGATTAATTTAATAAATAAGAATCTGAACGAATAGGTGACTTATGGCTCGTGAAATTCTTACCGTAGTAGAAACGGTTAGTAACGAAAAAGGTGTAAGTCGTGATGCAATTTTTGAAGCGCTTGAACAAGCTTTAGTTGCAGCGACTAAGAAGAAATTCTACGAGGGAACTCACTCGGAAGAAGCTCGTCTACGTGTAGAAATCGACCGTCGTACTGGTGATTACCGTACTTTCCGTCAATGGGAAGTGGTTGCCGACGAAGATCACGAAATGCCAGCATGCCAAGATGCGATCTCTGATGTAGATCCTGCAAAATGGGCAATTGGGGATATCCGTGAACTTGAAGTTGAATCGATTGATTTTGGTCGTATTGCGGCACAAATTGCGAAACAAGTGATTGTTCAAAAAATTCGTGAAGCAGAGCGAGCGCTAATTGCAGATGCTTACGAATCTAAAGTTGGTGAACTCATCTACGGTGAAGTGAAAAAACAAACCAAAGATGGCTTTATCATTGATTTAGGTGACAATGCAGAAGCATATCTTGCGCGTGAAGAAATGATCGCTAAAGAAATTCTACGTCCTAAACAACGTGTAAACGCGATTTTGTTTAACGTAAACCGTGAAGGCCGTGGTGCTCAGTTATTACTTTCTCGTTCTAAACCAGAAATGCTTATTGCATTGATGAAGAAAGAAATTCCTGAAATTGCTGAAGAAATCATTGAGATTAAGGCTGCTGCACGCCAACCTGGCGTTCGTGCTAAAATCGCTGTGAAAACAAACGATCACCGTATTGATCCTGTAGGTGCATGTATTGGTATGCGTGGTACACGTATCCAAGCAGTTCAATCAGAGTTAAATGGTGAGCGTATTGATGTAGTCGTTTGGTCTGATGACGCGGCACAGTACATTGCAAGTGCTCTAGAGCCTGCTGATGTATCAGGTATCGTGATTGATGAAGAAGAACGTACTGCAGATATTATTTTTGCAACGAGTGATCAGTTAGCACGTGCAATTGGCTCTCAAGGTCAAAACGTACGCTTAGCATCTGAATTGACTGGTTACAAGCTCAATATGATGCTTGAAGAAGAATATCACGCACGCCAACAAAACGAAGCGCAACAATATTTAGATATGTTTGTTACACGTCTAGATATTGATGAAGACTTAGCGATGGCGTTAGTTGAAATGGGTTTCACATCATTAGAAGAAATCGCGTATGTTCCTGCGGAAACATTCGATGAGATCGAACTTGATGCTGAAACTGTTGAAATGCTACAAGGTCGTGCAAAAGAAATTGCATTGGCTGATGCATTGAAGCAACAAGAAAACATCCAAGAGCCAAGCGAAGAGCTTGCTGCAATGGAAGGCGTGACTAAAGAAATCGCATATGCGCTTGCCGCTCGCGGTGTGGTAACTGTAGATGATCTTGCAGATCAAGCCACTGACGATATCTCTGATATCGAAGGTTTAGGTGCTGAAAAAGCAGGTCAACTTATTATGAAAGCGCGCGAATCATGGTTTAACTAGGAGGTAATATATGACGGACAAGTCGATTAAGGAGTTAGCTCTCAGCGTGGGTCGTCCAGTTGAGAAGCTACTGGAACAGGTTCGTGATGCGGGTTTACCACAAACTAAACCTGACGATATTATCTCCACTGAACAACAAAATGCCCTCGTTAACCATTTGAAAAAAGTTCATGGTCAGGATGCGGGCAATGCAGGACAAATCACGTTGAAACGTAAAACTACCAGTACTGCTAAAGTGGCGAGTACATCGGGCAAGGCAAAAACGATTAATGTAGAAGTTCGTAAGAAACATACATTTGTTAAACCGGATCCTGAGCAAATTAAAGCTGAAGCATTAGCGAAAGCACAAGCTGACCAACAAGCACGTAAACAGGAACCTAAGGTTGAAGCGAAAGCTGAAGAACCGAAGCAACAACCAGTATCTAAAGCGAAACAAGCTTTAGAAGCAATGCGTGCTGCTGCGAAGCAAGAACATGCGAAGCAAGAAACACCGAAAGCTGCGGTTGTTGTAAAACGTAAGTCAAACAACAAGCCAATTACAAAACCTGTTGAAACTCTAGAACAGAAAAAAGCACGTGAAGCTCAAGCAGCACAATTGAAAGCTGTAGAAGAAGCGGCGCGTCGTAAAGCCGCTGAAGAAGCGCAACAACGTACGCTTGAGCAAATGCGTCAAATGGCGTCTAAGTATTCTAACGAAGACACTACTGCGACCATTCGTGTTGTAGATGATTCTCCGCTTGCTGCCGGCCTTGTAGGTCAGGCATATGAAGATTCATTTGCGAAAGAAGACCGTGAAATTAAACGTGGTACCAATACCAACAATTCACGTTCACCTAAAAAAGGTGGTCGTCGTGGCGAAGAGCAATCTTTCCGTGATAACTCACATAAACGTGGTTTAAAAACAAGTCAAGCGAACAAGCATGGCTTTGAAAAACCAGTTAAAAAACAAGTTTATGATGTTGAAATTGGTGAAACAATTGTTGTTGCTGACTTGGCTGCGAAAATGGCGGTTAAAGTTCGCGAAGTTATTAAATCACTCATGAAAATGGGCGAATTGGTTACTCAAAACCAAGCGATTGATCAAGAAATTGCAGCACTTGTTGTTGAAGAAATGGGTCACAATCCAGTACTTGTTTCGGATACACAAGCAGAAGACAACTTACTTGAAGCAGCTGAAGAAGCGCGTGGTGTCCAAACCACTCGTCCGCCAGTTGTGACAATTATGGGTCACGTTGACCATGGTAAAACATCACTTCTTGACCGTATTCGTCGCTCTAAAGTGGCTGCAGGTGAAGCAGGTGGTATCACACAGCATATTGGTGCTTACCATGTGAAAACTGAAAAAGGTATTATTACTTTCTTAGATACACCGGGACACGCAGCATTTACTGCAATGCGTTCACGTGGTGCGAAATCTACAGATATCGTAGTGTTGGTTGTTGCAGCGGATGATGGTGTTATGCCACAAACTGCGGAAGCGATTGACCATGCACGTGCAGCAGGTACGCCAATTATTGTTGCTATCAACAAAATGGATAAAGAGTCTGCTGATCCAGATCGCGTATTGAATGAGTTGACGACGAAAGAAATCGTACCTGAGCAATGGGGCGGTGACGTTCCAGTGGCAATGGTTTCTGCGCACAGCGGTGCAGGTATCGACGAACTTCTTGACTTGATCTCAATTCAAGCCGAACTTCTTGAGCTTAAAGCATCTGAAGAGGGTGCGGCACAAGGTGTTGTAATTGAAGCACGTGTAGACAAAGGGCGTGGTGCGGTAACATCGATTCTTGTTCAAAACGGTACATTGAAAGTGGGTGACCTTGTTCTTGCAGGTTCGTCATACGGTCGTGTACGTGCAATGACAGATGAAAATGGTCAACGTATTAAATCTGCTGGTCCTTCGATTCCTGTGGAAATCTTGGGTCTACCAGAAGCGCCAATGGCGGGTGATGAAGTTCTTGTTGTAAATGACGAGAAAAAAGCACGTGAAGTAGCTGATGCGCGTATGGATCGTGAACGTCAAAAACGTCTTGAGCGTCAATCTGCGATGCGTCTTGAAAATATCATGGCGTCTATGGGCAAGAAAGATGTGCCTATTGTCAACGTGGTATTGAAAACAGACGTACGTGGTACTTTGGAAGCATTACACGTTGCACTTGCTGAACTTGCAACTGATGAAGTGAAAGTACGTATTATTGGTTCAGGTGTTGGTGCGATCACTGAGTCTGACGTAACACTTGCTGAATCTTCAGAAGCGGTTCTTCTCGGCTTTAACGTACGTGCTGATAATACTGCACGTCAAAAAGCTGATGCTGATGGTATCGACATTCGTTACTACTCGATCATCTATCAATTAATTGATGATGTGAAAGATGCGATGAGCGGTAAATTGGCGCCTGAACACCGTGAAACAATTCTGGGTGTGGCTGAAGTACGTGAAGTGTTCCACTCAAGTAAATTCGGTGCTGCTGCAGGTTGTATGGTACTTGAAGGTACATTACACCGTAATAAACCGATTCGCGTATTACGTGATGACGTGGTGGTATTCCAAGGTGAGCTTGAATCTCTTCGTCGCTACAAAGATGTGGTTGAAGAAGTTCGTGCCGGTATGGAATGTGGTCTTGCGGTGAAAGGCTATAAAGACATCAAAGCACAAGATAAGATCGAAGTGTACGATGTTCAATTAATTAAACGGAGTCTTTAATGGCGGGTAGTCAACGTCTGAAGCGTATGGCGGATACAGTACAACGTGAGTTGTCAGAACTGATCCGTCAGGAGCTGAAAGATCCACGCTTAGGTGGTCTCGTGACCATCTCTGCCGTGAAGGTGAGCCCAGACTTAGGATATGCCGAAGTTTATGTGACTGTAATGGGTCGTGAGCTAGGCGATGAGCAAAGTGAAGCCGCAAATAAAGAAACTTTAGATGTCTTGAATAAAGCATCTGGTTTCTTGCGTCATGAACTAAGCCGTCGTATCAAAACACGTATTACGCCACGTTTGCGTTTCCATTACGACAAAACAAATGCTTATGGCAACTATATGTTTGGTCTAATTGCGGAAGCGGTCAAGGACTTACCTCCTACTGACGAAGCAAAAAAAGATGATGAATAATTCAGTTCGCTGAATGAAAAAAGCCACCTTTGGGTGGCTTTTTTATGTTTGAATAACGGTAATTTAAAAACTCAATCACTTTAAAATTATAATATGCCAATGAAAGACAGGTCGAACATGATATTCAATCCGCCTATCTGTAAAAACAATGAAATGAAAAAAATCATGCTATTGAGCAGCATATTACTCATCACTATGCCAAGTTGGGCATGTCTAAATACCTATGTAGAAGATTTTTATACATTTGATTCAGAAAAAGAAAATCAACGCGAAGAACATCATGACGAAAAATTAAATCACTTTGTATTAAGGCATCCTAGCCCAATAGACTATCAGGCAGAGAATGATTATGCCGTACATCAGATCTACGCAGGCCGTTACGATTTAGCCATTAAGGTTTTACGTGCAATTGGAAATTGAGTATCCAGGTTTACCGAAGATGGCAGTGAATTTAGGCACAGCTTATGAGTTGATCGGTAATATTAAACTGGCCAAAAATTGGATTGCAGAAGGTATGAAGCGTGATCCAACGATTCACCTTGGAAGTGAATGGATTCATCTGAATATTTTAACAGCCAAAGAAAAACGTGCGACAGCAAAATATTTTCATGAATATCCATTGTTAAATGTACATTATGGAACAGGCTATGTTCCTGATGGACATTGGAGTGATCAGCGCAAACCCACAACAGCGGAATACGATGCCATACGAGAACAGGTCAGCTTACAAATCAGTGAGCGGAAGAATTTTGTTTCAAGACAGGATGCCGTGATGGCACAGCTGTTTTATGAATTGGCGAATCTTGAGATGAGCCAGAATCAGCCTGGCTGGTATAACAATTTTCAAAGTAGTTTTGAGACTAACTTACTGATTGATTTAGCTAGGCAGTATGGTTTAAAAAAAACACCTTATAACCAAAAACGTTTGCAATATATGGCTCAAGGGAATGTAATTGAGAAATTATGGATGAAAATTAAAGATTTTTGGGCTATAAGGGATAATCAAAACTGGATCTAGATTTAATCCAGATCCTCTGGTTTTGAATGGAGTTTAGAGTGAAATGCACGGCGCCGAGTTCGCTGCCAAGGAAGAGGGCGATTCAGAGCTTCTGGTGCCTCACCACTCATCGAGCGCAGTCGTAAATGTAATGCCGCTTGTGCCATGAGGTTTGCAGAAACCGGTGCAGTGATAAAAGCAAAAAGCGTGATCAGGATTTCTGCAAATCCAAAACGGCCTTGAAATGCTGCATAAATAATTGCAGCAATTAGAAAACTTCCTAAGCCTAAGGTGCTCGATTTGGTCGGTGCGTGCAGTCGCATAAATAAGTCGGGTAGGCGAACCATGCCAATACCGCCGACCAACATGAAAAAAGCGCCAATCACCAAAAAAATCGAGACCAAAATTTCCATGACTAATTGCATATTAAAGGACTCCTAGTCGATGACGTGGCCAGTGGTGAAATAACGCGCTAAAGCAGCTGTAGATACAAACCCAAGCATGGCAACCAATAAAGCCCCTTCAAACATTGATGTACTTGCCCAATAAATACCTAAAATGACGATTAAGCAGGTGGCATTTAAGAACAAAGTATCTAAAGCAAGTAGTCGGTCCACAACTGAGGGTCCCATCACCAAGCGGATGAGGCACAGTAACATCGAGATCGTCACCGCAACTAAACAAATGCCAAGCGCATAAGGTAAAATTGTCATGCAGACTCTCCTGTATCAGCGCCAAAAATAAGGATGAGAGGGCGCTCATAGCGCTCTTTAATGGTTTGAATTTCTGCTTCAGGATCATCCGTGCTCAGAGCATGGACCAAAATATCACCACGGTCTTGGTCAATTCCGGCAGACACCGTACCGGGTGTCGTGGTGATGATCATCGCAAGCAGAGAATTGACTTCTTCATGCTGTGTATCGAGAGGAACACGGAACCATTTCGGATGCAATTTATGTGTCGGACCAAGGACGAGTTTTGCAACATGGATATTACTGACAATAATATCCCATAACACCACAAAGAATAATTTACATGCTGCCAGCCAGTTGATATTCGGTGTACGATCAATAAAAGGGCGAACCATTCGCGGAATAACAATTGCTAAAACCAAGGCCATGCATAGTGTGGCCGCATCTAAACTGTGCGCTAACATCACCCAGCTCAGACCAACCATGACTGAGACCAATGGATGCGGAAACCAGCGATTGAATAAAGATATTGTCGCCATGTTAAGGCACCTCCATTGGTTTCAGCTGGGTCTCTTCAGGCAATTTTTCTTCTTGTTGCTGTCCCTGAATTTGGCGTCGCTTATATTCAGAAATATGTTCGCCATTTAGGGTTTCAGGCGCAATCAATGCAGGGATGAGGTGTGCATTTGGATCCGCTGATTCGCCACCATATTTGGTTTCAGGTAAATTTTCAGGATCATAAGGTTGAACACTGATAATTTGACCTTCTTTATCCTTTTTCAATAGCAACGATTCATATAATGGGTTGTCTTGAATTTGCTGCGCAGTCTTGTAGGTATAGTCATAGATTGGTGCAGCAAAGACCATATATCCCACAAGCGCTGTTAATAGTAGATAAATGGTCTTGTCATTGCGTAGCGGAGCCTTATTCGGCAAAGCCTGATAACGTTGATATTCTTCAGTATCAATATCATCTTCTGGACGAGATGAACGCCAGAAAAGTACAAAACCAACGCGGGTAAATGCCATGATACTGAGTAAACTCACCAACAAAACAATTAAAATAATCATGATTTGGTAAGGTGAATTGGCTGTTGCTTGTAAGATAAATACTTTACCCAAAAAGCCGCTAAATGGTGGTAGACCAGCCATCATCAACGCAATGATGAAATAGCAGACAGCAACTGTATTATGCTGTTTCATGCGGGGCGCAAGTTTAAAATGATCTTTAAATTCGCCGCGTTGTGAGGTAATCCAACCCGATAGAATATAAAAAGCTGCACCAATAATGGTACTGTGAATCAGGTAATAAAGTCCTGCAGCCCATGCATCCGTATTAAAGAGTGAAATCGCAACCAATATTGTGCCGATAGAAGACAAAATCATAAAACCGACAAAACGACGTAAACGATCCGTTCCGATTGCACCATAAGCACCATAGAGCGACGTCACTAAACCAATCGGTAATAGCCACTGCTGTAAGATTTCACGGCTAATCCCATCGTCAAACACAGTGCCATTAACACGGAGAATGGCATAGATGCCGACCTTGGTCATAATGGTGAACAAGGCTGCGACAGGAGTGGTTGCCACAGCATAGGTCTTTGGTAACCAGAACCCTACAGGCAGCATTGCTGCCTTGATGCCAAAGACGGTAAACAGTAACAATGCACCAGCTACAGCAATACGATGTTGATCCGCTTCAAGCAAAGGCATAAGTCGTGCAACATCTGCCATATTTAAGCTACCTACACTGCCATAAATCATCCCGAGTCCGATCAGGAAGAGAGCAGAGGCAAATAGGTTAATGGTGACGTAATGAATACCCAATTGAAAACGTGCTTTGCCTTGGCCGTGTAAGAGCAAAACGTACGATGCCATCAACAGGATTTCAAAGAAGACAAATAGGTTAAATAAATCGCCTGTTAGGAATGCACCACACAAACCAATCAGTAAGAAATGGCACATAGCATGGAAATAACGACCACGCTCATCCCATTCTTTGCTGGCAAACCACATCACTGGCACAGCAAGACCATAAGTCAGCACCAACATGAATGCTGAGAGTCGATCTAGAACTAAGACAATACCAAACGGTGCGGCCCATTCACTCAGGTTATAAACCAAGACTTGGCCAGAGCTGGCGATCATCAAATAACTGATAGATGTGATCAGCCCAAGGATGCCAGAAACATAGCTGATTCCACGACGCCAAGGTTGTCGCCAGTCATGTGCCAACGAGCCAGAGCCGGGGTTGCCCAACAGGACTAAAATAAATGCAGTAATTGCAGGAATTAAAATACTGAAAATCGGGCTGTGGGTAGTCCAAAATTGGATGAAGTCATGCATTATGGCTCATCCTCCCGCGGGTCAATTTGCGGTATTTCTTCTTTGGAGTCCACATGATCTGTTCCGGTTTCATAGCGGCTACGCAGAGCCAATTGTACGATAAAGGCAGTGGTCGCAAAGCCAATCACAATGGCGGTTAGGACCAAGGCTTGTGGTAAAGGATCGGTCGCTTTGGTTGTTTCCGTTAACACAGCCGGTGCGTTGACATGAATACGTCCCATGACAAATAAAAATAAGTTCACAGCATAGCCAATCATGGCTAAACCCAGCACGACAGGAAAGGTACGTGCCCGCAAAATCAGGTATACCCCTGTTGCGGTCAGTAAGCCAATGGCTGAAGCGAGTAAAAATTCTAAACTAATCATCTTATTCGCCTCTTGGAACTGGACCAGACATACTCGAGTGACGCGAGTCGCCTAAGACGGAAATCATTAACATCGTCGCACCCACAACAGTGATGTAGACACCTGTGTCGAAGAGGGCAGCGGAGGCAAGGTGCATTTCACCTAAAATGGGTGGTGAGACATAGATATGAGCACTGGTCAGGAATGGGCGGCCCCATAGCCAAGCAGCGATCCCTGTCAAACCCGCAATGGTTAAACCAATACCAATCCACACTTCATATAAGCGACCTGATTTTGCACCAATCAATTGTTCAGCACGGTCTTGACCGAGCGCGATATATTGAATCACTAAGGCTAAAGAGGTAATTAAACCTGCAATAAAGCCACCGCCAGGTAAGTTATGACCCCGTAGGAAAATATACAGACTGATCACCAAGGCCAAAGGCAAAATCCAAGATGAGGTAATACGGAACATCAGTGGCGACGGATTAAAACGATAGGTCAGACCTTGCGTAATGGTGGTGCCATGAGCACGCATACCATCCATCATGCATAGCGTACCAATTGCAGCAATTCCCAGTACGGTAATTTCACCAAAGGTATCGAAACCACGGAAGTCCACCAAGATCACGTTGACCACATTGGTACCACCACCAAGTGGGATAGACTGCTGCATGAAGAACCATGAAATGGAGTTATGATCACGGGTCATGATCAACCATGAAATCCATGCGATCCCTAGACCTACAATAATCGCAATCAATGCATCTCGCCAACGACGTGACACGCTCGACTCATAAGGGGTGAGCTGTGGTAATAACGATAAGCTCATGAGTAAGAGCACGGTGGTCACCACGTCAACAGTAATCTGTGTCAACGCCAAATCTGGAGCGGAGAAACAGATAAATACCATGGTCACAACTAGACCGACTGCACCACTGATGAGGACGGCTTTAATCCGTTCATGGTGGAACCAAAGCATCATCCAACATGCAGAGAATAATAATAGCCACAGAACGATTGCGATGACCGGTGCATGTACCAGTTCACGACTGCCTGTGCCGATGCCTTGCAGCCAAAATGGAACGATGACGATGGCTACACTAAAGATTAAAATCCACAATAAATAGCTTTGTAATTTGCCATTTTCAGTAAAGCGACGGAATTTTCTTGAGCTGAGTAAAAGATATTTTAAAAATAAGTCGAACAGCACTTTACCTTGCAAACGACCCAAAAATGGATCTAAGTCGATCCGCCGTAATTTGCCGCCCTTTGCCAATGCGAAGTAGAAAATTAAACCACCCAATAGTGCTATTACACTCATCAAAAGCGGTGCATTTAAACCATGCCAAATCGCTAAATGTGTACCTTCAAACGCAGGGTTTTGAATACTCGCACGTGCTGTGCTGTTGACTATATGCTCAACCAATAGGGCAGGGAATAATCCAACTAAAATACATAAAGCAGCCAGTAATGTTGCTGGTGCGCGCATACCAAACGGTGGTTCATGTGCTTCTTTATTGGGAATTTCTTTCCCCAGTGGACCATCAAAAAACACCCCGTGAACTAAACGTACTGAATACGCGACAGCAAAGATACCGGCAAAGGTGGCAATGATGGCTGATACGATCATCACAGGCCCAGTTAGATTGGCTAAAAGCTCAGTAAAGAACATCTCTTTAGAGAGGAAACCATTGGTTAATGGGACACCTGCCATAGAGGCCGCAGTGATCATGGTCAGCGTTGCGGTAAACGGAAGTAATTGCCATAAACCAGAGAGTTTTCGTAAATCGCGTGTACCTGATTCGTGGTCAATAATCCCTGCGATCATAAACAAGGCTGCTTTGAAGGTCGCATGGTTAATGATATGGAAAATGGCAGCCGCAACTGCAAGGGGAGAACCGATCCCCAGTAAGCAAACGATCAGACCTAAATGGCTGATGGTGGAATAGGCCAAAAGCCCTTTTAAATCTTCTTTGAAAATGGCAAAAAAGGCCGCCATACATAAGGTAAATAAGCCAATAAAGGTGACCAAGTTGTGATACAACACAGCGCCTGCAAAAATCGGTAATAAGCGTGCAAGCAGGAAAATTCCGGCTTTCACCATTGTGGCAGAGTGTAAATAAGCCGAGACGGGGGTCGGTGCCGCCATAGCATTTGGCAACCAAAAATGGAAAGGGAACTGCGCACTTTTAGTAAATGCTCCCATTAATATTAATAGCAGTGTGGGTACAAAAAGCGAGTGCTGCTGAATTTGGCTACTCATCGTTAGGATTTGATCAATCTGATAGGTGCCCGTGATTTGCGCCAACAGAACAAAACCACCCAGCATACATAAACCACCCATACCTGTAATGGTCAAAGCCATTCGAGAGCCACGCTGAGCTGCGTCGTAATTGCTCCAATAACCAACCAAAAGGAAAGATGAAATGCTGGTAAGTTCCCAGAAAATAAGCAATAAAATTAAATTATTAGACAATGAAATGCCGAGCATGGCAGCCATGAACAGCATCAATAAAACATACAGTTTACTGAGCGAATTCTTTGGACTTAAATAATAGTAGGCATAGATATAAATTAAGGTGCCGATCCCGGTAATGAGCAGGGAGAACAACAAGCCCAGTGCATCGAGACGGAAACTGAAATCAATGCCAACTTGAGTGAGCCACGGCCAAGTTTGAATGATGGTTTTGCCATTAAAGACATCTTGAGCCTGACTCAATAATAAAACTAAACTGCTGAGGCTGACGCCAATCGCCCCTAAAGCTGTTACCCCGCGAGAGAATTGCTTCAACCACGAGACAAGTGTTGTGCCTAGTATTAACGGTAACAATATAATAATCGGTAGCACACTCGTATCCATTGTCATGATTAGGCGGTGAAACCTAGGTGTATTTCATCTTTCAAGGATTACAGGACAGCAAAGAGCAGTCCAAAAATTCAATCTTGAAAGCCATGTGTGTCAAAAAAAATTAAAAACAAGCTGTGTTGCGCAACTCGTGAAGCGATAGCAATTTCCGATGTTACTATGAAAATTGCAAATAAAACCGATCATATTACATGCGTAAAACAACATCAATCTTTTTTATGAACCACTTACACATTATACGCCTGACGAAACTGTCTAGACATCTATTGCGGCCTTGTTGCTGAATATTTAAACATCGAGTCGGTGTATTATACTCAGCCAATCAGCCTCAGTATTTTTAACTCAGTGGTTGGATTGTAACGTCCTGATCACCTCGCTGTGATAAAGCCCTAACCAATTCTTGTTGCTGTTGCTCGGTCAGTTGTGTCTGAATTAATTGCAACATGTGCTGGATGGTATCCGGATGGTTCAGCGGCTCATTTAATTCAGTCTCTTCAGTTTTAGGTGGAAGCGATGGTTTAGATCCGAGTTGCAACTGCTGATAAATTTGATCATAGGTTTCTTGTAGTTTTTCAGGCTGAATCTCACTGAGCTTTTTATTCTGTAATTGTAAGCACTGAAAGCGAGAAGCCTGTTCCATCAGTTCAGGACGGTTGCCGCTGGCAATGATTTGGAGTCGTGGAAACGCTTGATTTAAACGGGTCAAAATCACTTGGGTCATGTTTTGATCGAGTTGGTGGTCTATGGCGTCGATCAATAAAATACCGTCACCTTCTTGGCAAGGATATAAGCTATGAGGATTGAGCAGACAGAGGCGACGCACAATATCACCAATTAAGGCCACAAGGTTGCGTACACTATTTGACAGCTGTTGAAATAACATGTCTTTGCCTTGATAGCAGACCATTAACTGTAATTTAGGGTGATATTGCAGATAAATATTGCTCACATCGGGCAACACGGTCTCTAAAGCTTGTTTTAATGATCTGAGTGACGGCGCGTGTAGGTCGGCCTGAGCTTGTGCTAGTTTATGCCCAAAAAGAGGCGTGTCTGATGCGTTGGGTATATCGGCTTGGGTTTTAGGATGTAATAAATTTTGAATTAATTCGGCACTTTGCGCATTTTCAATGTCGGATATTTCTCGAAACCACTCAAAAAAACGAATAAACGTGGTAAAGGGAATGGCCGATATTTCATAAGCATGCGAAGGCTGAAAAATAGCAGGATTATTTTTATTGAGAATATTCACATCGTTGACGAAACGTTCAGCAGGGTAATAGGCAATGAGTGGCAACCCTTGTAACGGATCGGCTTTGAGGGCTTTTTGATACAGCGCAACCATCGATTCTAATTGCTGTGTTTCGGCCTTACTGAGGCCGACGCCTTGACTGTTTAAGGTTTTGTACAATTGCCATGAACAAGATTGTGGGTCTTGGTCTTGTTGATCACTTGAAAGCTGAAATGAGCCAATGTCTTCGGGAAAACTGACTTGAATATCAAGTTTCGATTGCAAGCGATTTAACATGATGTCTTGATCGAGCATTACCACGCCTGCGGTGCGTAAATCTTTATAACGTGCAGCGAACCAAGTGAGGGCCTGATAACTAAAGCGTAGTAGGGAGGTTTTTCCAGAACTTTGATCACCCAAAATTAAGGTGATCGGCAGATCGTGGTAATTAAAATTGAGGGTGATATCAGTAAAATGAAGGGTGTGCTTGAGTTGGATCGATTGTAATTTCATGGTGCACCTTTTACTGATTTATTGTTTATTCACCTTTTTCATCATACTAGCTGACCGCTTGTGCCAAAGATTTGGGCATTTGACGTTTTAAGTGCTGCATCAAGTCATAAATATGATGGATATTTAAACTTACTTTAGCACGTGTGCAAGCCACGTAAAGTAACCGTAACTCTTCGTCACTAATTTTATAATCTTTATCGTTGAGCTTAAATTGGTAGTCATCTTCAATATGTACTCGATCCCATTCTAAGCCTTTGGCTTTATGGGCGGTCGAGATGATATAGTCGGCTTGATCAATCGGGGTGATTTTCGCCAGCGCCTTTTTCAGTGGGTCAGTACCGTGGTCATCGACCAACTTCACTAGCGGTTTAATATCGCTGCCGTCGTTGGTTTCACAATATTCATGCACATCATGCCATGAGTTAAACCACGCAAGCTCTGGGACATCGACTACGCGCTTGCCTTGCTTGAGCATGGCTGCAGCATCGACAAAACGATTGAGTCGCGCATGATCTGCTTGCAGGCTAACTTTTTCGCCCTTAACCAAACCCGCCAATAACAGTTCCATCGCACGTGCATTGGTACGACATAAAATGGCATCGCGCATCTTGGTATGTGGTTTATTGACCACTTTAGAGTTGAGCTGCGGATTACCCAATAAAGGCACGGTTTCGTTCAATGCGCCCAGTAGAGCATTGGCGTTCAAGGCAATTTCTTCACCAAAACGGAACGACGTGGTTAAACGGGATTCGGGTAAAGGGAGTTGCTGCATGGCATTGACTGCGCCACGCCATGCATAAATTTGTTGATGCGCATCGCCAACATAGATGACTTGAGTATTCCGCTGTTTCAGTAAAATCCCTAGCATTAGCGGGTCAGCATCTTGAGCTTCATCGAACAGCACATAATCCGCAGGAATATTCGGTTCAGACAAAGCCCAAAGTTTTAAATAAATATCGTGTCCAATCCCTGCTGCATGGTTCGGATCAATCGACTCTAACCAACGACGTTCAATGGCAGGATACAAATGCTTTTGTAAGCTTTCGATATCGTCAGGATGCAACCAACTCGGTGCTTGTAGATGTCGTGGGGCAGGGTATTGCGAACTGGTCGAACAGAAATAACTGACAGCGTTTGCCACCAGACTTGCCAAACGCGAAGGCATGAGTACATATTTTTCATAACGACCGCCCATCATACGACGTAAGGTGATCGGTTCTAGTCGATATTCTTTGGCAATAAAGCTCGGACTTAAACGTGGTAGACGCAGTTTATCAGTCACTCCACGTGGAACACTACGATAAGCCAATGAGTGGAAGGTTCGACAGTCGACATTTTGATGAAAACGATTCTGTGCTTCGGTGGCAATGGCTTTGTTAAAGGCCAAGTACATGCCACGCCGCTGAGGCATGGCATCACTGATCATTTGCAGTGTGGTTGTTTTACCTGTGCCAGCATAGGCAATCACTTTAAATGATTTACCAAGACGTGCGTTATCTATGGCGGTGGCCTGCTCATAGGTCGCGGTCGGTTTTTTAAGATCTGGCACGGTTGCGTCTTAGTGCTGACGGTTGGCTTTTTCAACCAAACCGGAAAGGCCTTGACGACGAGCGAGTTCGTTAAGTACCAATTGAGGATCAATATCGAAATAACCCAACATCACAATGGTATGGAACCAAAGGTCTGCTACTTCGTAAATCAAATCGTTTTTGTTGTCTTCATTGGCTTCGATTTTGAAATCTTTAGCGGCAATGATGGTTTCAACACTTTCTTCACCGATTTTTTCTAAAATTTTATTCAGGCCTTTATGGTAAAGCTTTGCCACATAAGAGGACTCAGGATCAGCTTGTTTGCGTTCAGCCATCATTTTACCTAAGTAGTCGAGTACTTCGACTTGCTCAGATTGCGCATTGGATGCATTCATCGCAAGGGTATGCGGATTTGCTGATTTTACACCATAAATTGCAGCAGGATCTTTTAATTGCGCATCGACAATTTCCCAGCCATTGGCAGTAAGCTTGCGGTAGAAGCATGACTCACGGCCGGTATGGCAGGCAATGCCGCCATGCTGTTCAATTTGTAGCACAATCACGTCAGCATCACAGTCCAAACGGATTTCATGTACGGTTTGGAAATGGCCAGATTCTTCACCTTTATGCCATAACTTATTGCGTGAACGTGAAAAGTACACCGCTTGATTTTTTTCTGCAGTTTGCGCCAACGCTTCACGGTTCATCCATGCCACCATCAATACGCGCCCGCTTTGATGATGCTGTGCAATAGCAGGCACTAAGCCTTGTTCGTTAAATTTTACTTCATCGAGCCATTGCAGGTTGTTCATGAGGATTTCACCAATTCAAAAATCAAAAAATAAATGCCGCAGCATTTGAGCAGCAATATAGTGTAAGCCATCAAGAGAATGATGGGGAGTTAATTCTTAATCAAATTTTAAATTGCGCAGTTCAGCCGCAGAATCATCTGCAGGCTTTCGGGCAATGTCAGCATAATTCATTTGCCCAAATGCACCCGTTTTTAAGCCGGAAATCGTAATCGCCATTTCTTTGCGGAAAAACGGCAGCTGATACATAGCACGAAATGAAAAATCACGGAGCGGTGCTGTCCAGCGATGATGTGATTGATAAAAAGGAGTCAGCAAGCGACTAAAAAATTGGTAAAATCGCACGGAGGGCAACCGTAGCTGATGATACTCCTGCCAGAGGTTTTGCAGTGAGGAGTCCTGTTGATATTGAAGCAGAGCTTGACTGATGGCCCATGCATCGAGCAAAGCCATATTGGCGCCTTGTCCAAGCTGTGGACTCATGGCATGAGCAGCATCGCCTAATATGCCGATACGACCTTCACCAAGTTTGCTCAGCACCACATCACGATAATTGGCAGATAGCCATTGCTGCGGATCATCTGGATGTGGAATCACATGCGCTAACCATTCTGCAACACTCGGCCAGCGTTTTGAAACTTCAAGCAACCATTGCTGCTGTGCGTTCTTGGTTTTTAAGAATCCCTCTAAATCTTCTGTAGGCAGACTCCAGAAAATGCTCGAAAGTCGCTGTTCAGGCTGCGTTGGAATTGCTCCCGTTGGCATCACACCCATCATGATATTGGAACGGTCATAGAACTGATGCAAGATCTGCGGATTGAGTACTTCGCATTCAGGCACGATGATCCACTTCGCCCCCAAGGATAGGCTTGGTTGAGCTTTTCCCACGCTTTAGGACGTAAATGGCTGCGTGCACCATTGGCGATCAGCACGAGATCAAACTGACGTTGAAAGGATTGATCTGCGGACTGCCCAATTACGTTTATACCCTCACTGGATTCTTGAAGTTCATGCACTTCATGCGCCATACACCACTCAACGTGTTGAGGATATTCACGGACTTTGGATGCGAGGACATGACAGAGCGTGGCACGGTGAATGCCGAGTCCATATGAACGTTCATCGGCTTGTCGATAATGACTGTTAATCAGCAAGTCGCCGCCAGCCAGTTGACCTTCCAGACCTGTTACCACAGCACCTAGGCTTAAGGCATGTTCCAAAATGCCTAAATGTTCGAAAACCGCAAGCCCGGCGGGTTGTAATAATAATCCTGCGCCCACAGGTTCAAGTTGTGAGACTTTTTCATATAAGCAGATTTGATGGCCTTGATTAGCAAGCATTGCTGCAGCAGCCAATCCTGCCGTACCTGCACCGATGATGGCAATATTTTGAGTTTTCATTGTTATAAAAGTTGATTTTATCTCAGCCCAATGTAGCAAAGATGCTGCATAAAACCCAATAAAAAAGCCCTCAAAAGGGCTTTTTAAAGGGGGAGTCAGGTCTTACCAGTGTTCACCAGGGAATAGGCGAGCATATGCTTTTTGTACCCAATTGAGTTTTTCTTGCTTACCAATAGACGCTGAAGAGCTTGGGAACAGGTTATAACCAATCGACATGAGTTTATTGTTAATGTCAGGAGCAATGGAGTAAGTGATCGAAGCCAGACGGCCCAAATTGGTCGCCACTTTCTTCGGACGTTTCACGATGGCATAGGCAATCAGGTCTGTCGCTTGTTCTGGAGAAAGCGTTGGAACGTATTTATATATTTTGGTTGGGGCGATCATTGGTGTGCGCACCAATGGCATGTAGACAGACGTGATGGCAATATTATGCGAGTGAACTTCAGCACTCAGGCAACGGCTAAAAGCATCTAATGCGGCTTTAGACGCAACATATGCAGAGAAGCGTGTTGCATTGGCCAATACACCAATCGAACTGATGTTGATGATATGACCTTCACGACGAATCATCATTTTAGGCAACAGGTTCATCACCAAACGTACCGCGCCAAAATAGTTCAGCTGCATGGTGCGCTCAAAATCATGGAAACGATCGGTTGATTCATGCACGGCACGACGAATAGAACGGCCAGCGTTATTAATTAAGATATCAATATGATCGACGGAAGCGAGGATTTGTTGTGCCACAGCATCAATGGATTCCATATCATTGAGGTCACATGGGAAAACATCGGCTTTACCGCCAGTGGCTTCAATTTCAGCTTTTACGGCATCAAGAGTTTCTTTGGTACGTGCAACCAGTAGAACATGTGCGCCTGCATTGGCAAGGCGATGCGCTGTGGTTAAGCCAATACCACTCGATGCACCGGTGATTAAAATAGTCTTACCGTTGACACGGTCAACGAAACGTTTCTCAAGTCTTGAATTCACGATGAGGTTCCCTGTTAAATCAGTTTTATTGTATTCATTTATCGGCCCGACAACGCTATGTGCAGGGCTGTTTTAAGTCAGCGGTATGATAGCGTTTTATTTCAAAAAAGCTATATGATAAGTAATTGATAATAAAATAATATTTAGAGTTTTTACTCTAAATTAAAATCCCTATTTATTCAATTTTTAACACATAAATATGTGAAAGAGAAGTGCTTTTATCCACATCGTTGCAACATAAAAAAAGTCGATTTTCAAGATAAATAAAATTGTAAATAAATATAGAAGCAGGGCCATAGATGCCCAAAATTGGAAGGCGGATTATGTGGGGGTGGTTATTTAAATGAAATGGAAATAAAAACAGGCCTTAAAAATAAGACCTGTGGATTGTGCACTTGTGGTTTAAACAGCAGCTAAGGCTTGATCTAAGTCGGCAATCAAGTCATCTGCATGCTCGATCCCAATCGATAAACGAACCATATCAATGCTGACACCTGCTGCTTTGAGTTCATCTTCATTGAGCTGACGGTGTGTCGTGGTCGCAGGATGGCAAGCTAAACTTTTGGCATCACCAATATTCACAAGGCGAGTAAATAACTGCAACGCATCGATGAAACGTGTGCCGCCTGCAAGGCCATCTTGAACTCCAAATGAAAGAATCGCAGATGGTTTGCCTTTGACATATTTTTGCGCCAAAGCATGCTGAGGGTGGTCTTTTAGGCCAGCGTAGTTGACCCATTTTACTTTTGGATGCGCTTGTAAATATTCCGCCACTTTTTGCGCATTTTCAGTATGACGCTCCATGCGCAGGCTTAAGGTTTCCAAACCTTGTAAGATTAAGAATACATTATGCGGGCTGATCGCAGCGCCTGTATTACGCAGCGGGACCACGCGCGCACGGGCAATGTAGGCTGCGTCACCTAAGGCTTCGACATAATTGACCCCGTGGTAGCTTGGATCAGGGGTGTTGAGTGATTTAAAGCGTTCAGGGTATTTGCCCCAAGGAAATTTGCCGCTATCGACGATGATGCCACCGATCGAATTACCATGACCGCCAATATATTTTGTGAGTGAGTGCACCACGATGTCGGCACCAAATTCAAATGATTTTTGCAGAACAGGTGTGGCCACAGTATTGTCTACGACTACAGGTATGCCAAATTCATGCGCAATTTTCGAAATTGCTTCGAGGTCAATAATATTGCCCAATGGGTTACCAATAGATTCGACAAAGACCAACTTGGTTTTGTCATCGATGAGGCTACGCAGCGCTTCAGGGTTTTGATAATCAAAGAAGCGAACTTCAATGCCTTGTTTCGGCAGGGTGTGGGCAAACAGGTTATATGTGCCGCCGTACAGGGTCGAAACAGAAGCGATATTGTCGCCCGCTTCAGCAATGGTTTGAATAGCATATGTAATGGCAGCCATACCTGATGCCAATGCCAGTGCGCCTATACCGCCTTCGAGCGCTGCAACACGCTGTTCAAGTACCGCCGTGGTTGGATTCATAATGCGGGTATAAATATTACCCTGAACTTTTAAGTCAAATAAATCAGCACCATGCTGCGTGTTATCAAACGAATATGAGGTGGTTTGATAGATCGGAACTGCAACAGCTTTGGTGGTTGCTTCCGGGGTATACCCCGCGTGAATTGCTAAAGTTTCGTCTTTATATGTCATGATTACATCATCTAAGTGAGCTAATTTTTTAAATAGTCTATCATTTATATATATGAATAAAAGTGCTTTATTTATAAAATGAATATCATAATTATTCATATTGTTGAAAAATTTTCAGCTAAAGATGAGCGAAATTATGCTTAAAAACGCATGTTTAAATTTTGTTCGCCATTAAACTTGTAACAATGCATTGAAGGCGTGTGCGAAACCTTATTTTTTCACGACTTTATGCGTATAATAGCCGATTATTTTTTCGCTCAATTGAGCAGGGGCAACTTTGTGTTGTTCCGTATATGTTTTGACTATTGAGGAGTCCTAAGTGGCCCAATATATTTACACGATGAACCGTGTGTCGAAGATGGTTCCGCCTAAGCGCGAAATCCTGAAAGACATCTCTTTATCATTTTTCCCAGGCGCAAAAATTGGTGTGCTTGGTCTAAACGGTGCAGGTAAATCTACCTTGCTTCGTATTATGGCGGGCGTAGATAAAGATTTCTCAGGTGAAGCACGTGCTCAACCGGGTATCAAAATTGGTTACCTTGAACAAGAGCCGCCATTGGATGAAAGCAAAGACGTTCGTGGTAACGTTGAAGACGGTTTACGTGAGCCGTTAGATGCTTTGGCGCGTCTTGATGAAGTGTTTGCAGAATATGCAGCAGAAGATGCTGACTTTGACGCACTTGCAAAAGAACAAGAGAAGTTAGAAGCCATTATCCATTCATGGGATGCACATAACATTGTGAACCAAATGGATCAGGCTGCTGCAGCGTTGAACCTTCCAGCTTGGGATGCAGATGTATCTAAGTTGTCTGGTGGTGAGCGCCGTCGTGTTGCACTTTGCCGTTTGTTATTGTCTAAACCAGACATGTTGCTTCTAGATGAACCAACGAACCATTTGGATGCTTCATCAGTATCATGGTTGGAACGTTTCTTGAAAGACTTCCCAGGTACGATCGTTGCGATTACCCATGACCGTTACTTCTTGGATAACGTGGCAGAGTGGATTCTAGAGCTTGACCGCGGCATGGGTATTCCATACCAAGGCAACTACTCTTCTTGGTTAGAGCAGAAAAATGCCCGTTTAGAGCAAGAACAGAAGCAAGAAGAATCTTTTGCTAAAGCATTGAAAAAAGAACTTGAATGGGTTCGTTCAAATGCCAAAGGTCAGCAAAAGAAAAACAAAGCGCGTATGGAGCGTTTTGAAGAGCTTAACTCACGCGAATTCCAACAGCGTAACGAAACGTCTGAAATCTATATTCCACCTGGTCCACGTCTAGGTAATAAAGTTGTAGAAGTTGAAGGTATTAGTAAATCCTTTGGTGACCGTACACTTTATAAAGATTTATCGTTCGTTGTACCACCTGCTGCAATTGTAGGTATCGTGGGCGAAAACGGTGCGGGTAAAACCACATTATTCCGTATGATGACAGGCGAACAACAACCAGATACAGGTACAATTACACTGGGTGAGTCTGTTAAAGTGGCTTATGTTGGTCAGATTCGTGACACCTTAGATGACAACAAAACTGTTTGGGAAGAAGTTTCTGGCGGTTTAGATATCTTGAAAATTGGTGAATACGAAATCGCATCTCGTGCGTATATCGGTCGCTTTAACTTCAAAGGTCAAGATCAGCAAAAACGTGTAGGTCAATTGTCAGGTGGTGAACGTAACCGTTTACAACTTGCGAAAATCCTGCAAATGGGCGCAAACGTCATCTTACTCGATGAACCGTCAAACGACTTGGATATCGAAACTTTACGTGCGCTTGAAGATGCCATTTTAGTATTCCCGGGTACAGTCATGGTGATCTCGCATGACCGTTGGTTCCTCGACCGTATTGCAACGCACATCTTGTCATTTGAAGGTGAAACCCCTGAATTCTTCACGGGTAACTACCATGAATTTGAAGAATACCGTCGTAAACGTGATGGTGATGACCTTGTTGCAAAGCGTCAAAAATACCGCAAAATTGGCAACTAAGTTCCAGTTTTAAAATAAAAAAACCAGCCTGCGGGCTGGTTTTTTATTACTTAGGATGCAATGACTATACGACAATGTCTTCATAGGCATGATGTAAGACGTAGTCTGCTTGTTCATGGCCTTGTGCAGCTGCTTTACTGAGCCAAAGCTCTGCAAGTACATAATTGCGGTCTAAGCCGAGTTCTCCACGTAAATAACCGAGACCTAAGCGATATTGGGCATCTTTATGACCTTTTAATGCGGCACTTAAGAAATTCCACATGGCATTGCGATAGTCAGTAGGGGATTGGTCTGCTGAATCCATAGTATGGTGACTGAGAAAGTCTTGATGGTGTTGAGCCGCAAGAATTTCAAAATAAGTCCCTTGGGCGTAATCACCTTCGGCTTCTGGAATCGAAAGATGCATTCCTTGCAACTTTGGATTCATCTGTTGTGACAACAGTGCATAGATTTTTTTCAGAGCTTGTATCATCATTGTTAAACTCCTTGTTGCTAAATATAACCACTTGATTAATAAAAATATTAATTGCAGTCATTCGTGCGCTGCGATGAATGATTTAATTGTTTTAAACAGATCACACTTAAGATGAAAATTAGCATGCTTGTCATGATATGTGAATAGGTATTGAAAAATATTTATAAGTGATTTCAATCATCTAGATCGCGAAAAATTATTTTTAATAAATTGAAAGTAGATGCTGAAAAAAGCAGTTTTATAGTTTGAAGGTAAAACGTAGTACTGAAGGTTGAATAATGTAATTTTATTACGTTTACTGCACCTGTTAAGCTCAAGACTGAAGAATATATAATTTATAAAGGTCAGAAAATAATGAGTGAGCATCATGGGCATGACCACAGCCATGCCGTTGTGACGGAAGGGAATGTCAAAAAATTAAGTTTTGCCTTAGCACTGACCACGACGTTTTTGATTATTGAAGTCATTGCAGGATTTATGACGCAAAGTTTGGCGCTATTGTCAGATGCGGCACATATGTTCACCGATGCCGCAGCCCTTGCCATAGCATTGGTCGCGATCAAAATTGGCAAGCTTCCTGCTGACAACAAACGCACCTTTGGCTATCAGCGTTTTGAAATTTTGGCAGCCTTGTTTAATGCCTTGATGCTATTTGTGGTGGCGATTTATATTTTGTATGAGGCCTATCAGCGCTTTTCAACGCCGCCGGAAATTCAAAGTATGGGCATGATGATTGTCGCCGTTATTGGTTTGATCATTAACTTAATCTCGATGCGTATTTTATTTTCCAGTTCACAAGAAAGCTTGAATGTGAAGGGGGCGTATCTAGAAGTGTTGAGTGATGCCCTAGGTTCGGTTGGTGTAATTATTGGTGCGGCGATTATTTATTTTACGGGCTGGATGTGGGTCGATACACTAATTGCAGTGCTCATTGGCTTTTGGGTTTTACCAAGGACTTGGATTTTACTCAAACAAAGTATCAATATTTTATTAGAAGGCGTGCCTGAAGAAATTGACATAGAAAAGTTACGCAATGATTTATTGGCACTCAATGGGGTAGAGAGTATTCACCAGTTAAAGGTCTGGGCAATAACATCAAAGAATGTGCATTTGACAGTTCATCTCTTTGCACCTGAAGCCGATCGTAATGCCTTGTATTTTGAGGCGATTGAAATGTTGCAACATGAACATGGAATCACGGAGATGACATTACAAATCGAAGAAGATGAATGTGTGGTACATCAACATACCCAAAAGTCTGATCATGCACATGGGTATCATCAAGATGATCACGCGCATTCTCATGATGAATCACATCAGCACTAATGCTGATGTGATTTAAATGGCCGGCTTAGATTTCCCACTCATGATTACATTCGCGGCATTTCCATTTTTTCTGTGATTGCATAAAACCTTGCATTGAAATTTTGAAATCTGGCAGGTCGCGATAGAACAAGAAGCCAGCAATCAAGCAAGCAATAAATACAACAACAGTCGCAGTTTGTAATGTAGTACCTGCACCGTCACCAAAAATCCACATTGCGATGCTGATAATCACCAACAGTAAAAGAATAAATACCGCAGGGATGAGGATAATCAGGCTTTTAGGCACGACAGGACGAGCAACAGGCTGACCTGCTTGTGCAAGGGGCATAATTTTAGGGCTTTGACATTTTGGGCAACGGTATTGCATTGCAACTCCATAATTTTAATCTATGGTTTATTTTAATCAGAATGACGCAGAAAGCAAAAATACCGTAAATTTAAATTAGATAAAATTTAGGCAATAAAAAACCCAAGTCATAATGCTTGGGTTTTTTATAAGATGATTTGCATCACCTTGAATATGGCGTCCCTACGGGGATTCGAACCCCGGTTACCGCCGTGAAAGGGCGATGTCCTAGGCCTCTAGACGATAGGGACAATTTGAGGCAACTTAGAGTTGGTTGACACCATCTCTCGGTATGGGCGCTATATTAGGGGGATAACGCCCATCCGTCAACTAAAAAATCAATTAAGCTTCATTAACTGCATCATTTTTCGGCAGTTTTAAGCTTTCATTGAGTTTTTCCCATGCTTTTGTTTCTTTTTTACTCGGGCCGCCCACAATTTCAAGTGCATGACGTAAGCGAGCAAAGGTTAAATCAGGACCAATGGTTACCATTGATTGCATAACAGGTGTCGAAGATGTTGAACCTGCAATAGCAATAAAGAAGGTTGGCATGAAGTCACGAAGTTTAATGTCCATTTGGTTCGCCAAATCCATAAGCGTTTGGCTGACGGTGTCATTGTTCCAAGTAAAGATGCTTTCTAGACGCCAAATGGCAAATTGAAGGCTTTGACGCACTTGTTCTTCAGTCAATTTTTTGCTTTCAAACTGTTCTTTGCTGAGTGTTGGGAATTGGTTGAAATAAAAACCTGCCCAATTCACTGCTTCAGACAATAAATTAATACGCGGTTGAATCGCAGCAGCAATTTCTTCCAAGGTATTACGATCTGATTTCCAAGCCAGTAGGGTATCGAGCAATTGACCCGGTGTTAAACCTTTAATCCATTGACCATTTAACCAGTTTAGCTTTTCAACATCAAAGATTGGACCGCCTAGTGATACACGTTGAATGTCAAAGTGTTCAATCATTTCAGCCAAAGTGAATTTTTCACTTTCATCCGGCATTGACCAGCCCATACGGCCTAAGTAGTTCAATAATGCTTCAGGTAAAACGCCGATGTCTTTGTAGTAGTTAATTGAGGTTGGGTTTTTACGTTTAGACAGTTTTGATTTATCTGGGTTACGTAACAGCGGCATGTGGCAAAGTACAGGCATGTCCCAACCAAAATATTTGTACAACAATTGGTGTTTAGGCGCAGATGGAATCCATTCTTCACCACGAATCACGTGAGTGATTTCCATTAAATGGTCATCAACCACGTTTGCTAAGTGATACGTCGGTAAACCATCGGTTTTTAATAGAATTTGCATGTCGACTTGTGCCCAAGGAATTTCGACTTCACCGCGCAGTAAGTCATTAAATTTACAAATCCCTTCTTCAGGCACTTTCATTCGAATAACATGCGGTTCACCAGCAGCCAAACGCTGTGCAACTTCTTCTGCAGTGTGTTTTAAACCACGACCGTCATAACGCGGTGATTCACCACGCGCTTGTTGTTCCGCACGCATTTGATCGAGTTCTTCTGCTGTTGCGAAGCAGTAGAATGCATGGCCTTTTTCAACCAGTTCCAAAGCATATTGTTTATAAATGTCCATACGTTCAGATTGACGGTATGGCGCATGAGGGCCACCCACATCTGGACCTTCTGACCAGTTCAAACCTAACCAACGCAATGAATCTAAAATCATTTTCTCAGATTCTGGGGTAGAGCGTAGTTGGTCTGTATCTTCAATACGAAGAATAAATTCACCGCCATATTGCTTTGCAAAACATAAGTTAAACAATGCAATATAAGCAGTCCCAACATGTGGGAAACCAGTAGGAGAAGGTGCGATACGAGTACGAACAGTCATAATCAGCTTTTAATCAGAATGTAAATTGGGATCTATTATAACGAAAAAGCCTGATCACTTAATGCTTAATTCAACATTGAATGATCAGGCGTTTTTTAGTATTTTTTAGACGACAGTAGGGGAACTCGTCTAAAACAATAGCTTGGACAGCATCGGTATGCTGATGTCGTTATGAGCTACTACCAGAGAAAATGGCTTGAACAAAACGAGAAAAACTTTGGTTTTGTGATGCAAAGAAACTTTGAGTCGGTGCAGCTTTAATAGACGTAAGTACTTTTAAATTATCGTCTGTACGGCCTTTGCCTTCAGATTTTTGCTGATTAATCGCTTTTTCGATCAATGAGGTACGTTCAGCAGGCATCGTAAGTTTGTTATTCGATGCGGTGCTGGTTGCAGCACACAAAGCAGTCTGTGCAGTCACGCTTAAACTTAAGCCTAGGCATAGTGCGTATGAAAATTTCATGTCCAAATCTCCCCCTAGTTTTGGTGATGGAACTTTTTATTTGCAAAATAGTTTTAATATTTAGACTACGATTTAACCATCTTTCGTAATTAAAAAGTAGAACTACGTCACAATTTTTACAAAAAAACTAAAAAAGTCTGTACTGGGATTACCTAAATAGACTGTTTTCTCCAGATTTTCGGATGTTTTAGCAAACAACTATGAAGATAGCATGGAGATCGCTTCTGATTGTTGCTGTATTAGCAGAATTAAAGCTTTAAATACGTTATTTTTAGATATCTTTAAAACAGAAATAGATTTGAATTTATATTATAGATATCTGATTGTTAAAGTTATTTTTGATTTATATAGTGCTCTCAAGATCAATTTGAGTTTGAGCAGATGAAAAAAATAATAGCATCGGGCATTTTTGCTTTGTTGGGTGGGGTGGCGGTACAGGTGTATGCCGCAAAAGATTTCTTAAATGTCTCATATGACCCAACACGTGAGTTTTATCAGGAATATAACCAAGAATTTGGACAATATTGGAAAAAACGTACAGGACAAGAGATTAACTTTAAACAATCACATGGTGGTTCTGGCAAACAAGCTCGTGCAGTGGCAACAGGTTTACAAGCAGACGTTGTCACTTTGGCATTGGCCAATGATATTGATGAAATTGTGGCGACTGGACAAATCAATAAAAATTGGCAAAAACAATTTCCACATAATTCTGCACCGTATACCTCAACCATCGTATTTTTGGTGCGTAAGGGCAACCCGAAAAAAATTAAAGATTGGAATGACCTGACCAAACCGGGCGTTGAAATTATTACGCCAAATCCAAAAACAGGTGGGGCACCGCGTTGGATCTATTTATCAGCTTGGGGATATGCTTTAAAACAACCGGGTGGCAATGATGCCAAAGCCAAAGAATTGGTGAAAAAACTCTATAGCAATGTTAAAGTTTTGGATTCAGGCGCACGTGGTTCACTCACGACCTTTGCTGAGCGCGGCATTGGAGATGTCTTATTGTCTTGGGAAAATGAGGCACTATTAGCGACTCAGGGCCTAGGCAAAGATAAATATGACATTGTTTATCCTTCTATTTCGATTTTAGCTGAACCTTCGGTGGCTGTGGTAGATAAAACCGTCGATAAAAATGGTAATCGAAATTTAGCGAAGGGTTATTTGAACTATCTATATTCACCTAAGGGCCAAGAGCTAGCAGGCAAATATTTCTTCCGCCCTCGCGATGCAAAAGCCACTGCAAAGTACGCTGCTCAATTCCCGAAAGTTCAAACCTTTACCATTGATAAAGTGTTTGGAGGTTGGGCAAAAGCGCAAAAAACACATTTTGTAAATGGTGCGATTTTCGATCAAATCTATAGTGAAAAGAATAAAGAGTAAGTCTGCAAATAAAGTTGATTGGTGTAAAAACGGATAATTGGGGTTATCCGTTTTTTGCATATGTAATGCATAAAAATCTATATATAGGGAATAAGTAGATTGTTTTTGTGTATTTTAATATGAAAAACAAACAATTAAATTCGCTGCGTTAGCTGTATCTAGTAAAGGGTCTAAACTTGCTGCAATTGCGATTTATGACTTTATTTCATATATTTAGCAGTATTGAATATAACTTTATGCTGGCTGTTATGAAAACTCAATTTAAGGCGTGGCTCAGTGCTGCGTTGCTTGCCACTGGTGTTGCTTTCTCAGCGTCTGCTCAGGCCGCTGATCGTGAATTTTTAAACGTTTCTTATGATGCAACGCGTGAATTTTATGACGAATTTAATAAGTCATTTGGTGCATATTGGAAAGAGCGTACGGGTAAAACGGTCGCATTTAAACAATCACACGGTGGCTCAGGTAAACAAGCCCGTTCTGTGGTTGACGGTTTAAAAGGTGATGTCGTGACTTTGGCCTTGGCCAATGACATCGAAGAAATTGTGAAGTCTGGACAGATTCAGCCGGGATGGCAAAAAGAGTTTCCACATAACTCAGCGCCATATACGTCAACGATTGTCTTCATGGTGCGTAAGGGCAACCCGAAACATATTAAAGATTGGTCTGATTTAACCAAGCCGGGCGTACAAATTATTACCCCGAACCCGAAAACTGGCGGTCTCCCACGTTGGGTTTACTTGTCAGCTTGGGGTTATGCTTTGAAACAGCCGGGTGGTAATGAAGCGAAAGCCAAAGATTTCGTGGGTAAGATGTACCATAACGTAAAAGTGATGGACTCTGCGGCACGTGCATCGATGACTACATTTGCAGAACGTGGTATTGGTGATGTGTTATTGACTTGGGAAAACGAAGCTTTAGTTACTCAAAAAACTTTGGGTAAAAACAAATTTGATATCGTGTATCCATCGATGTCGATTTTGACTGAGCCTTCAGTGGCGATCGTGGACAAAACTGTTGAAAAAAATGGTAATAAATGGTTAGCTCAAGGCTATATCAATTATCTTTATTCTCCATTAGGTCAAGAGATGGCTGCTCGTCATTTCTATCGTCCACGTAATGCAGCAGTTTTAGCAAAGTATAAAACTCAGTTCCCGCCATTAAAAACTTTTACTATTGATGAAGTCTTTGGTGGTTGGGCAAAAGCTCAACAAACACATTTTGTGAATGGTGCGATCTTCGATCAGATCTACAATAACAAGCGTTAATGCATCGAAATCTATGATTTGAGATGTACAAAGACCTCCTTCGGGAGGTTTTTTAATGGATGGCAAAAAAATAAAAACGGTTTTCTCTATGGAAAGTAATATTTCTGTACAAAAAGACGTTTGGAGCTTTGCTAAAACAAGGTAATAATGTGCAGTTACATTTTTAGCTGTGTTGAACGAACCCTTATGTCGCATATTTCTGTATTACTTCATGAAACTGTTGATGCTTTACTGGCAGATCGCAATACAGGAATTTTCGTAGATGGCACATTTGGGCGTGGCGGTCATACGCGTTTATTACTGTCTAAATTAGATGAAAATGCACGTGTTTATGCCTTTGATAAAGACCCGCAAGCATTGGCTGTTGCAGCAGAATTAGAACAAGAAGATGCGCGTTTTAAAATCATTCACGCTAGTTTTGCCGATTTAAAAGAGGAACTACGTAGTCGTGGTATCGACTTGGTAGACGGTATTATGGCGGATTTAGGGGTGTCATCTCCGCAGCTAGACCAAGCAGAGCGTGGCTTTAGCTTTATGAAAGATGGCCCACTCGATATGCGTATGGACAATTCACAAGGTCCAACAGCCGCAGAGTGGTTGGTTGATATTGAAGAAGAAGATTTGGCCAATATTATTTTTAAATATGGTGAAGAGCGTTATAGCCGCCGTATTGCTAAAGCAATTAAAGCGGCAGGGTATATTGAAACCACAGCTCAATTGGCCGAAATTGTGAAAGTTGCCCACCCGAAATGGGAAAAAAATAAACATGCAGCGACACGAACTTTCCAAGCAATTCGTATTGCTATTAACAAAGAACTCGACGATATTGATATCTTCTTACCTCAAGCGGTGGAGATGCTGAAACCTGAAGGCACTCTGGCAGTGATCAGTTTCCACTCTTTAGAGGATCGTTTAATTAAACAATTTATTCAAAAAGAATCTACACTTGCAGAAGACACAGGCTGGGGTTTACCACAAAAACGCGAAGATACCCGCCGCTTAAAAAAAGTGTCACGAATTAAAGCAAGTGAAGAAGAAGTTAAAGCCAATCCACGATCTCGTAGTGCTTGGCTTCGTGTGGCAGAGCGTTTAGCTTAAAAGGCAAAGAATGAAAACCGAAGCAATCGAAAAAAACTCTGATCAATCGCAGTCAAAGAAAATCATTACATACGGCATTTTATTGCTCTTGGTTTTTGTGAGTGCGATTATGGTGGTGTTTCAAGTCTTTGAATATCGCCAAGATTATCGTCAATTGAGTACCTATATGCGTGAAAGGGATGACCTCAACGCAGAATGGGGACGTTTGCTGATCGAACAACAAACTTTTGGTGCAACAGCCCAAATTGGGACACGTGCAGTTACCCAATTACGGATGTATTCGCCTCCTATTGCACAAACCGTTGTTATTTCATTGCCACAAACTCCAGAACAGAAAAAATAGGCTGCCGGTCACATGGTTGAAAAGAGAAACAAACAAACTCCGCGTAAAAAACAGCAGTCTGTTACTGGTCGTACAGCCATTTCGGTGGAGATGTGGCGCTATCACTTGATGTGGGCGGTGGTTTTACTGTGCTTTATTGCATTGGTCGGGCGGGCTTTTTATGTACAAATCATCAATAAAGACTTTTTACAAAATAAAGCCAATGCCAAAATTTTAAGAACTGAAACCTTAAAAGCCATGCGCGGTGTAATCTATGACCGTCACGGCGTTCCTTTAGCCATTAGTACTCCGATCATGAAAATCGTGATCGATCCACGTGATTATTTTGACAATAAAAAACTCTTTGAAGAAATTACGGCCGAATTGGCTAAAGATCCAAACAATCGTAAGTTAAAACGTCAATTACCAGATAAAAATCTGAATTTAGATGAACTCGCTGATGCTGTAGGGATGGATCGTGCCGAACTGAGACGCAAAATGAATGAGCGTCCACGTTCACGTTATTTAGTTTTAAAGAAAGAAGTGCCACCACAACAAGCTGAATTGATCATGAAACGTGACTTTCAGGGGGTATATACCGAGAAAAACTATAAGCGCTACTATCCACAGCCTCAGCCAAACTCACAAATTATTGGTTTAACCAATAGTGAGGGTATGGGCATCGAAGGTTTAGAGATGCAATTGAATGAACGTCTTGCAGGCGTAGATGGTGCGCAGCAAATTGTCCGAGATAAAAAAGGCAACCGCGTTAAAGACCCTGAGATCGTGAAAGAGGTTGAGTCGGGTGAAAATATCACGCTGAGTATTGATTCACGTTTGCAATACATTATGTATCGTGAGTTGACTGCAGCCGGCGTAGCCAATAACGCACGTTCTGCAACCGCGATTGCCGTGGATGTCAAAACAGGTGAAATTTTAGCGATGACGTCTTGGCCGTCGTACAACCCGAATGATAAAAAAGGTGTCTTAAATAAAGATGCCATGCGTAACCGTGGTGCAATTGACTCATTTGAGCCGGGTTCAACTATGAAGCCAATGACCGTGGCAATGGCATTGGAAAGCGGTAAATACACGGCAAATACCGTTGTAAATACCACACCCGGTTCTATGCGTGTAGGGAATCATACTATCCGAGATACGCATAACTATGGCCCTCTGACTTTGGGCGGCATTATTCAAAAATCGTCTAACGTCGGTGTGGCAAAAATCGCTTTATCTCTCCCTTATGAAACATTACCAACGTTCTATCAACGTCTTGGCTTTGGTCAACGTTCAGCGGTGAAATTCCCCGGCGAAAGTGCTGGTCTGATTTTGCCGAAGAGTAAATGGAATGTGTCAGAAGTAGCGACCATGGCTTATGGTTATGGTTTGAACGCTACAGTGCTTCAACTGGCTGATGCTTATGCCATGATTGCCAATAAGGGCGTCAAAATGCCACTGAGCTTGTACAAGCTTGAGGAAAAGCCGAAAGGTGAGCAGATGGTTGACCCTAAAATTGCTGATCAAGTGCTTTTAATGATGGAAGCAGTGACCTTGCCGGGTGGTACGGCACGTCAAGCCAATATTCCGGGTTATCGCGTGGCGGGTAAAACTGGTACAGCACATAAATTACGTGCAGACCGTAAAGGCTATTCGACTTCAGAATATCGAGCACTCTTTGCCGGTGTTGCACCAGTGAGTGATCCACGTTTGGCCATGATTGTTGTAGTGGAAAACCCGACAGGTCAGTATTACGGTGGTCTGGTGGCTGCACCAGTTTTCGCTCGTGTAATGCAAGAATCTTTACGTTTAATGAACGTACCATTAGATAAACCTTTAGACACTCCTAAGATCCAGTAATAGGTGATGAATGAAAATTACGTTTCAAGATCTATACACCGTTGAACAGCCCGCTGAATGGATGTCGCAATCCTTTCAGGGCTTCAATCTGGATAGTCGCAAAGTTACAGCAGGGCAAATATTTATTGCCCTGACTTCGTTTTCGCAACCTGAAAAAACAGCACAATTTGCAGGTGCAGCGTTAGAGAATGGCGCGTTGGCTGTCATTTCAGAAACTGATTTGGGCTTGGATCAAAGTGTCGTGATCGCGGATGTGCGTCAATTGATGGGGCAGTGGCAAAAGCAATATTTACAGGCGACTCAACCGGTTCAAACTGCACGGATTTTGGCTGTGACGGGTACCAATGGTAAAACCACGATCTCACGCTTAATCGCTGAATTACTCATGCTGCAAGGCAAAAAATGTGCAGTGATGGGAACCACTGGTAACGGAATTTTACCGAATTTAGAAGCCTCTTCTCACACCACTTTAAATGCGTTACATATGCAAAATGCGTTGCATACCTATGCACTTGAAGGTGCAGAGTTTGCTGCCATTGAGGCAAGTTCGCATGGCTTAGAACAAGGTCGATTAAATGGCTGTGCAATTGAAATTGCCGCTTATAGCAATTTAAGTCGTGACCATTTGGATTATCATAAAACCCTTGAAGCCTATGCTGAAGCGAAATCACGTTTGTTTCAGTTTCCATCGCTCAAAGTTGCAGTCATCAATCTCGATGATGAACATGCAGAAGTGATGCTGAATGCCGCACGCCAAAACCCGGCTCAGCCTAAAATTTTGACTTATTCAACGCGTCAGGCTGCGGATTATCAAGTGACGGATATTCAATACAGCTTAACGGGCGCACAATTTAAATTGCGTACTGCTCAAGCTGAATTTGTGGTGCAAAGTCCATTATTGGGACACTTCAATATTGAAAATATTGTGGCGAGCTTAATTTCAGCGGAGCAAGCGGGTTTTGACTTATCTGCCTTGATCGCAACTGCGCCCGAGTTAAAAGGTGCACCGGGTCGTATGCAAGTGATTCGTGATGATGAACGCCTGTTTGTGGTGGATTATGCACATACACCAGATGCTTTAGTTCAAGTGTTACAGACTTTAAAACGTCATGTATCGCAACAGTTATGGGCGGTGTTTGGCTGTGGTGGTGATCGTGACCGTGGTAAGCGTCCATTGATGACACAAGCGGCATTAAACCATGCAGATGTTGCGTTGATTACCTCGGATAATCCACGTACTGAAAACCCAGAACAAATTTTTGCAGATATGAAGGCTGGTATTGATTTTACTGGAAAAACTGTCCATGAAATCCATGACCGCCGTGAAGCGATTAAATTCGCAGTCAACCATGCGCAAGCGGGTGATATTGTGGTGATTGCTGGTAAAGGCCATGAAAACTATCAAGAAATTGATGGTGTTCGACATTGGTTTGATGATGTGGTGGAAGTGAAATCAGCAATTGATTCACAGCATCACAACACTGACTCTGCTTATCCAGCGCAATAGGAAACAGATATGCATACTTCAACGACCAGTACGGTTCCGTTAGAACCATGGACTGCCGAACAGTTGGTTCAAGCGACACAAGGTCACTGGCATAACAATCAAGCGCCGACAGGTTCTGTAAAACGAATTTTGACCGACTCACGTCATGCAGAGCAAGGTGACGCTTTTCTTGCCCTGAAAGGTGAACGCTTTGATGCGCATGACTTCCTTGCTCAAGTGGCTGAAAAGGGTTGTGAAATTGCCATCGTTAGTCATCCGGTCGATGTGGATATTTATCAGTTGGTGGTTGCAGATACACGTTTGGCGCTTGGACATCTGGGTGCATTTCGTCGTGCCCAAAACCCAGCTTTAAAAGTCATTGCCTTGACAGGAAGCAGTGGTAAAACCACAACCAAAGAGATGCTCGGGAGTATCCTTTCTCGTCTTGCACCAACATTAATTACGCGCGGTAATTTAAATAATGACCTTGGTGTGCCGATGATGTTACTTGAGTTGCGTCCAGAACATCAGTATGCCGTGATGGAGCTTGGTGCCAGTCATAAAGGTGAAATTGATTACACCTCAAATTTGGTACAGCCTCAGGTTGCCGGTATTTTAAATATTGGTACCGCTCATATGGGTGAGTTTGGTGGACGTGATGGCATCTGTCGTGCCAAGTCTGAAATTTATGCACATATAGTGAAAACAGGAACTTCGATTGTCCCTGCGGCGGATGATTTTACGGACGCAATTCGTCAAGCGGTGCAAACTGAGCAAGTAATGAGTTTTGGTCAGGGCGGGGATGTCTTTGCGACTGAGATTGAACTTCAGGCTCAATCTTCACGTTTTATCTTAAATACGCCGCAAGGTGCACGTCCTGTTCAACTGCCATTTGCTGGTGAACATAATGTGCAAAATGCCACTGCAGCCGCAGCTTTCGCGTTGTCGATTGGCGTGAGTTTAGATGACATCGTTGTGGGTCTTGAACATGCAACTGGTGCCAAAGGTCGTCTAAACTTTATTCAACACAAAGATTATTTGTTTATTGATGATACTTACAATGCAAATCCAACCTCAATGCGTGCTGCTGCTGATGTACTTGCGCAGCAAGATGGCATCAAAGTCATGGTCATTGGGGATATTGGTGAGTTAGGTTCATCTGCTGCACAGCAGCACTACATGTTGGGACGTGATCTTGTCTCACACTCTGGTCTTCAATTTGTCGTTGCTGTCGGTGAGTTTTCACCTGCTGTGCAAGAAGGCGCGCGCAGTACACAATATGGTAAAAAATTACAGGCCTTTCTTACTCAAGAACAGGCTTTACCGTTATTAATTAGTCTAGTCAAAACACATCAGCCTCAGTCCATGAGTTTCCTGTTTAAAGGTTCTCGTTATACCCACATGGAAACTTTGATGGCTGAATTGATGGAGAAACTTTAATGCTGTTATGGTTATTTGAGCAGCTTGCGGGTTATCACAGCTCGTTTCAGGTTGTTCGTTATTTAACGCTTCGTTCGCTACTCAGTGTCTTAACGGCATTGGCCATTGGTCTGTTGCTTGGACCTGTGATGATCCGCAAATTGCAAGCTCTCAAATATGGTCAGGCAGTCAGTTCATTTGCACCTGAAAATCATGCCAAAAAAATGGGCACACCGACTATGGGCGGTGTGTTGATTTTACTGTCTATTGGGATTTCAACCTTACTTTGGGCCGATCTTTCAAATCCTTATGTATGGATTGTACTTGGCGTGATGGTGATCTTTGGTGCTGTGGGTTGGGCAGATGACTGGATTAAAATCCGCTATAAAGATAATGCCGGTCTACCTGCGAAGAAGAAATTCTTTTGGACTTCTGTGGCATCGTTAGGCGCCGGTATTGCGCTCTATGTGATTGCGACACAGCAAGCAAACCCAGTACATACCTCAAATATGTTGGATCTGCTGATTCCATTCTTTAAAGAAATTAGCATTCCATTGTCTATTATTCCACTCGGTATTGGCTTTATTGTCTTTACTTATTTGGTGATTAACGGTGCATCTAATGCGGTGAACTTAACCGATGGTTTAGATGGTCTGGCGATTATGCCAATCGTTCTGGTTGCCGCAGGTTTAGGTGTATTTGCTTATCTGGCTGGTGATGTTCGTTTTGCCGATTATTTACATATCCCTTATGTGAAATACGCATCTGAACTTGTCGTGATCTGTGCGGCAATGATCGGTGCTGGTTTGGCATTCTTATGGTTTAACGCGCATCCAGCTCAAGTGTTTATGGGTGATGTCGGTGCCTTATCTCTAGGTGCGATGCTCGGTACGATCGCAGTCATGGTTCGTCAAGAAATCGTTTTTGCCATTATGGGCGGTGTCTTTGTGGTTGAAGCTATTTCTGTTTTCTTGCAAATTGGCTCACTGCGTATGCGGAATAAGCGTGTATTCTTAATGGCACCGCTGCACCATCACTATGAGAAAAAGGGATGGCGTGAAACTCAGGTGGTGATTCGTTTTTGGATTATCACGATTATGCTGGTAGTTTTGGGTCTAATGACTTTAAAATTACGTTAAGCAAATATATAAACGAAACCGGCATTTGCTCCCACAGATGCCGGTTTTTTTATTTCAAAAATATAGTGGAGTAAATGATGAACCTGTTGATGTGTCCTGTATGCCGTGAAGCATTAAAACTCACAGAGCGGACATGGCGCTGTGAAAATAATCATAGCTATGATGTTGCAAAACAAGGCTATGTCAATTTACACGTGGTTCAACATAAACACAGTAAAAACCCGGGTGATACGCCAGAATCTGTACAGGCGCGCCGTGCGTTTTTGAGTGCAGGTCACTATGCACCTTTGCAACAGGCTGTGGTGGCATTGATTCAAAAATTGCGGGTTGAAAACTTGTTGGATATTGGCTGTGGTGAAGGCTATTACACCGATGCGATGCAAGCCGAAGTACTACAGTGCGTGGGTGTCGATATTGCTAAAAATGCAGTACAAGTGGCCGCTAAACTGAATAAAGAGGTGACTTGGGTGGTAGGGACAGGGGCAACCTTACCTGTATTAGATCATTCGATTGACTTGTGTACGAGTTTATTTAGTCCTATTCCTCAAGAAGAAATCCTTCGTGTGTTAAAGCCTGAGGGGCACTTGATGGTGGTTACACCTGCACCAGAGCATCTTTATGCAATGCGTGAAGCTTTATTTGAAGAAGTAAAACCCCATGAACCGCATAAATTTGTGGAACAACTGGCGAATGATTTTGAATTGGAAAGTGAACAAGTGGTTCAAGCGAACATGTCACTTTCTCAGCAGGATCTCAAAAACTTAATTGCAATGACGCCTTATGCCTATAAAGTGAAAGCTGAGCGTCGAGAAGCTCTAGAAAAAAATGAACAATTTGAGTTGCAAGCGCAGTATCAAATTTATCTCTTTAAAAAGAAATAATGCATTGGAAGTGATAAAAAAGCCCTCGTTTGAGGGCTTTTTTATGCAGTATTTACTGAACTTGATCGATGAGATGATCAAGTGCGTCAGTTTTATGCTCTGTACCTTGTGGTTTAGGCTGCATTGGTGGTGGCGCAGTCCGAGTAGGTGCAAGATTGGTTTCAGCAGCCCCTGGAAGATCTTCAAAATCATTTTGCGTAGCTTGTGGTTTTGGTACAACAGGAGCAGGACGATACAGCGGTTGAGCCATCGGCGGCGTTGCTGCACGATCTTGTTCAGGTTGACCTTGAGTTGCTTTAGCCGAATTACGGTTGATTGGATTCTTGGCATGGGTATCTAAACGCACCCAAGCTTCAGGTGTGCCTTTGAGGGATTTCGCCATAAAGTCTGACCAAATCGGCAGTGCTGCAACACCACCATATTCACGGCGACCTAAAGTAGAGGGTTGGTCAAAACCGACCCAAGCCACAGTGACCAATTTTCCATTAAATCCAGCAAACCACGCGTCTTTTGCATCATTGGTTGTACCGGTTTTACCGCCTAAATCACCGCGACCAATTTTTAATGCCGCACGACCTGTACCGTGTTGAATCACGTCACGCAAGATGTTCGCCATATCAAAGGCTGAACTTGACTTCAAAATCCGCTGAGCTTGTTTATAGTTTGCTGCTTCAGTATCGGAAATTTTTGATTCAGCGGGCTTGTTATCCTGATTGGTGACTTCAATCACTTCATCATCCGGCGTGGTTGGATCTGCAGATTCAACTTCGTCTTTTTGATTGATGCATTGAATACATGCATATTCAGGATTGGCTTGATAAATCACTTTGCCATAAGCATCTTCAATACGACTAATAAAGTGCGGTTGAATACGATATCCACCGTTGGCAAATGTCGCATAACCTGTCGCCATTTGAATCGGCAATACCTGTGGGGTACCTAAAGCAATGGTGTAGTTACGTGGAATTTGGTTTTCTTGTAAGCCAAAATCCATAAATAATTGGCGAGTACGTTCAATTCCGACGACTTGTAATAAGCGAACTGAAACTGTGTTACGTGATAAATAGAGGGCACGGCGTAGAGGTATCATCCCTAAATACCGACCGTCAGAGTTTTTAGGCGTCCACTTGCCAATCGTAATTGGATTGTCATTGACCATGGAATACGGAGTCATACCGCGTTCAAGTGCTAAAGCATAAACAAAGGGTTTAATGGTTGAACCCGGCTGACGCCAGCCTTGTAAGGCACGGTTAAATTTAGATTGATAAAAATTATAACCACCGACAATGGCTTCAATGCCACCATTATTGGGGTTGAGTGCGATCAATTGACCTTGCGCTTTTGGAATTTGCACCAAAGCCCATGAGCTTTTATCAGCATTCGGACGTAGGCGAATAATATCTTTTACTTTAACAATTTGTGAGGCTTTGCTTGGCGCATTGCCTACACTATTGGCATTGCGATAGGGACGTGCCCAAGACAGACCTGACCATGGAACAGTCACACTACTGCCGTCTTGCATCAACACTTCGATACTGGTGTTGTTAACTTTAGTGACTTCGGCAGGGTATGTGTTGGCATATGGAATAAAGTTTTTTAATGGCTCATCATGTGCTTCTGCACCACGCCAACCATGTCGTCTATCGTAAGCTTCAAGACCATCTTGCACAGCTTGCTCAGCATAGGCTTGGCGTTGGCTGTTGATGGTGGTATAGACTTTATAGCCAGAATCTATCGCTTGTTCGCCAAACTTTTCTACGAGCTCAGAGCGAACCATTTCCCCGACATAGGGGAATTTGTTGCTAACTCCGCGGTCAGGCATATCGAGATTAATTGGTTCAGCAATTGCTTCTTGATATTCCGATTGATTGATATAACCCAATTGCAACATACGTCCTAAAATCCAATTACGACGCTCTAAAGCACGTTTTGGATTGGCTACAGGATTATATTTTGATGGTGCTTTGGGGAGGCCTGAAATCATTGCCATTTGAGCCAAGCTCAAATCTTGCAAGCTCTTGTTATAATAAATTTTTGCAGCTGCTGCGATCCCGTATGCATTTTTGCCCAAAAAGATTTTGTTAACATACAGCGTTAAAATTTCTTCCTTACTTAGATTTTGTTCAATTTTTCGAGCAAGGAAAACTTCGGTTAGTTTACGTTTTAAAGTACGCTCTGGAGTCAGATAATAGTTTTTTGCAACCTGCATGGTAATGGTTGAACCACCCGTTTGCACATCTGAGCCTGTAATACTTTCACTGACGGCACGCCCCAATCCTTTGAAACTAATTCCGCTGTGTTCAAAGAACGAAGAATCTTCCGCAGCTAAAAAGCCATGAATGAAATGAGAGGGGATTTGGTCGTACTCTACAGGAACCGAAAGTTTGCCACCATATTCTGCAATCAGCTCATTATCAGCACTATAAACTTGCAATGGTTTTAATAATGGAGCCTTTTTTAAGATGGACATTTCAGGCAAAGACGGGGCAATATAGAGATACATGCCATAGAAACCCATTGGAATTGCGACCAAAACAATAATAATGGCCAAAAAAAATGGATGAACAAGGCCTGAACAAGATAGCTTTTTCATAACAAGTAAGTTTTAATAAGAGCTAATGGCAAACTAATTGGTGGTCAGTATATCCTTTCGATATACGGATTGTTAGATGAGTTATTGTATCTGTATAAAATTATAGACCAATGCTAATTAGTGGGTTAATTTTTTTGGGGATAAAAAAATAATAGGAATTATATTGTGCTCAGGTTATATCGTAAGCCAAATAAGGGGTTAATAGGAGTAGATATTAGTTCGACTTCTGTTAAGGTTTTGGAACTTTCTGTAAAGAGTGGGCGGTATTGGGTAGAAAGCTATGCTTTGGTACCATTACCAGAAGGAAGTGTTGTTGAAAAGAACATATTGAATCCGGAAGCTGTCGGTGACTGTTTAGAGCGCGCAATTAATTTGGCCAATACGCAGACCACTAATGCAGCTTTGGCGGTTCCAACGTCGATGGTGATTACAAAAATCATCGAAATGGACGCAGATATGAACGATGATGAACGTGAAATTCAGATTCGTGATGATGCTGAGCAATATATTCCGTTCCCACTTGATGAAGCGAGCCTTGATTTTGAGGTCTTGCCAGATCGTCTGTCCAACCCAAATCGTGTCAATGTTTTGCTTGTCGCTACGCGTATTGAAAATGTCGAAGCGCGTGCGGAAGTCATTCAGCTTGCTGGTCTTACACCAAAAATTGGCGATGTAGAAAGCTTTGCAATTGAAAATGCGTTTAAAGTTTTCTCAGATACTTTGCCAATGGGTGTGAATACCGTGGGTATTTTAGATATTGGTCATAGTATGACGACCTTATCTGTCATGCAGAATAACAAAGTGATTTATACCCGTGAGCAAGTGTTTGGTGGCAAACAATTGACACAGGAAATTCAAAATCGCTATGCATTGTCTTTCGAAGAAGCTGGTCGTGCGAAAAAAACACGTGCCTTGCCAGATGATTATGATATCGAAGTCTTAGAACCCTTCTTAGAAGCTGTCGTTCAACAAGCAGCACGTTCTTTACAGTTCTTTTTCTCATCTTCACAGTTCAACGAAATTGACCATATTTTATTGGCAGGGGGGAATGCCAATATTCCGGGGCTTGCAAAATTACTTCAACAAAAATTGGGTTACCGCGTCACGATTGCCAATCCATTCTTACAAATGGGTTTTTCACCTCAAATTGATATTAAAAAAATTGAAAATGATGCCTCATCACTCATGGTGGCATGCGGTCTAGCATTGAGGAGTTTTGATTAATGGCAAAAATTAACTTGCTCCCTTGGCGTGATGAGCTAAGAGAGAAACGAAAAAAAGAATTTATTGCACTTTGTATTGGGGCTTTCTTAATTGGGGTAATTGGGGTTGGTTTAACATGGTTGTACTTTGATCACAAATTAAAAGATCAAGAACAAGCGAACCAATTGATTATCAGTCATAACCAAAACTTAGATGTTCAATTAAAGTCTTTGGATGGTTTACAGGAACAGCGTAATGCCATTATTGAACGAATGAAGTTGATTCAAGGCTTACAAGGTCAACGTCCAATCGCTGTACATCTTGTAGATGAATTGGTTCGTGTGACACCTGCCAATATGTACATCACAAAATTTGAACGTAATGGCGACAAATTTATGATCGAAGGGCGTGCGGAAAGTCCAAACACTGTTGCAGATCTACTGCGTAATTTGGAAGCATCACCTTGGTATCGTAATGCCTTCATGAGCTCATTCCTTGTGGCGGAAGAGAAAAAAGACAAAGCACCGACGTCAGTGGTTCCTCGCGTAGAAGAATCTTATGGTGCATTTACTGTGACTGCTGATTTGGAGCAAATTGCGCAGCCGACCATTAATGATCCAGCAGCAAATGCAGGACAGTCAGCTTCATCGGCGCAAACATCTGACGCACAAACTGCAGCAACACCAACTCCGGAGGCTGCAAAATGAGTCGTGATGAATTTGAACAATTGAATCAAGATGCTGTGGTCATTCCGAAAAAGAAAATGACTTTTGATAAGTTTGTACAGCAGTTCAATACGCTAGATCCGAATAACTATGGTAGTTGGCCAATTTCAGTCAAAATTACATGTTGGATTTTTATCATTATCCTTGTGGCAATTTTGGGCTATTTCTTGGCGATTAAAGGCAAGATTGAAGCTATTTCAAGTGCCAATGCACAAGAACAAAATTTGTTAAATGAGTTTCGTGAAAAAGATTCAAAACTACGTAATTTGCAACAATATCAATTGCAGTTGCAGGATATGGAAGCACGTTTTAATCAACAGTTAGAACAATTGCCGAAAGAAACTGAAATTCCAGGTTTGGTTGAAGATATCAACTTAACAGGCGTGAATTCTGGATTGAAATTTAAAATTATTCGTCTTGAGCCTGAAGTGAAGCAAGAGTTCTTTACGGAACAGCCAATTCATATTGAGGCAACAGGTGATTACCACGCCTTTGGTTCATTTGTAAGTAGTATTGCGGGGCTTTCACGGATTGTGACTTTGCATAATTTAACGATTACAGCAACTGAAAATAAAGAAAAGAACTCAGATATTCCAAAAATTGACTATGTGATTTCTGCAAAAACATATCGTTATGAAGGGAATACTGAAAGTGCTGCGAAAGCTGCAGATTCAGCAAGCACACAGGAGGCTCCAAAATGAAAATGAATAAATTGGCACTTTCTGTGATGGTTGGATTTGTATTGGCTGGTTGTGAATCACGTATTGATGTGGTCAATCAAGAGATGGCAAATATACGCAATCAAGCTCCACTAGCGATTGAACCTGCGCCAGATTTTGTACCTGTCGAAACTTTTAATTATGCGGCGCATTCTTTAAAAAGTCCGTTCTTGCCAAGTTCCTTGGCAGCAGAACTTAAAATCATGGCAGGTAAGCGTGTTTATCCAAACTTGAGCCGTCAGCCTCAACCTTTGGAGAGTTATGCACTCGAAACCCTGAATATGAAGGGTAGTATGCGTAACCAATCTGGGCAAATATTAGCCTTGATTCAGACACCTGATGGTGAAGTTGAGCGTATTCAACGTGGAAGTTATATGGGGCTCAATCATGGTCGAGTGGTAAATATTACCCCGACTCAAATTGATTTGATTGAGATTATTCCGGATGGGCGAGAAGGATATGTAGAGCGTCCTAGAAGTCTCATATTAATTGGACCAGCACCTTAAGCTTAAAGGAATAAAAATGAAGAATAGTGTACAAGATTTTATTTTTGGGGATGGCAATACAATGAATCATGTGTTTCGTCAGTTTTCGATGGGGGCTGTTGCAATGGCGATGATGCAAGTTGCTAATGCTCAGGTGAGTGTAACCAATGTGGTACCAATGCAAATTCCAGGTCAAGGGACTGAAATTCGCGTGATGTTTAATGGCTTGCCGCCGCAACCACAAGCTTATCAACTCGATCAACCATCACGACTAGTTTTAGACTTTGATAAAGCACAGCAAAATTTAAAACAAAGTTCAATTCCTGTTGCAACGGCTGAAGCGAGCACTGTGGATGTGAGTTCGGATGCACAACGTGCGCGCTTAACTGTGAATTTAGCCAATGCTGGCGCTTTTACCACGCGTGTTGAAGGTAATACCTTTATTTTAAAAATCAACTCTGCACAAGCTGCAAATTATGTACAGCCTGTAGCACAACGTCAGCAACAGGGCATCTCAAATATTGGTTTCCACCGTGGTTCTAATGGTGAAGGTCAAGTTGTTGTTGATTTACTGGGTGGAAATACTCCCGTTGATGTTCAACAGCAAGGCAGTAAAGTGGTGATCCGTACTTTAGGCAATAAAGTACCTGCACATTTGACTCGCCGTTTAAATGTCAATGATTTTGCAACACCTGTTGCAACGGTGGATGCACATAATGATGGCGGTAATGGTGTGATTACCATTCAGTCGACGGGCAGCTATGAATATATGGCGTACCAAACTGATAATAAATTAACGGTAAGTTTGAAACGTCCGGAAGATAAGAATCCATTACGTCCTAAAGCTGCCAATCATTATACCGGTAAGAAGATTTCATTAGACTTCCAAGATATTGAAGTACGTCGTGTGCTGCAACTTTTGGCTGATTTCACTGAAATCAATATGGTTGCTGCTGATACGGTTCAAGGAAATATTACACTTCGCTTAAAAGATGTGCCTTGGGATCAAGCGCTAGATATCGTATTGAAAACCAAGAATTTGGACAAACGTCGTAATGGTAATGTGATTTGGATTGCGCCTGTATCTGAGTTGATTAAAGCGGAAGAAGAAGAAGCAAAAGCCTTACGTCAAAGTATGAAGTTGGCACCATTACAGACTGAATATTTAACGTTAAGCTATGCAAAAGCTGCTGAGCTAGAGAAGCTGATTACGCAGTCTAAAACTGCGGGTAATAGCGGTTCGTCAAATAATAGTAATAATGCTGATGATGATCGGGGTAATTTGTTAAGTCCACGCGGAACGATTTCTGCAGATACGCGTACAAATACACTGATTATTAATGATACCGCGCAAAACATTGATCAGATTCGTAAGATGGTGGATTTGCTTGATGTATCAGTCAAGCAGGTCATGGTTGAAGCACGTATTGTAAAAGCATCTACTGACTTTACCAAAGAAATGGGTGTGAAATGGGGTCTCTTGTCTCAAGGGATTAACCAAAATGACCATTTATTGGTGGGTGGTAGTGATACTACGCTTTGGGACTTAAAAACACCGGATGATGATGGGAAATATACCATTCAGCGTCCAAGTAACTTAAACGTGGACTTAGGGGTGACTACTGCAGGTGCCAGTCGAATTGCGTTCGGCTTAATTAGTCTTTCTGATTTTATGTTGGATTTAGAGCTTTCTGCTTTACAAGCAGATGGTTATGGTGAAGTCATTTCTACACCAAAGGTACTGACAGCGGATAAACAACAAGCGAAAGTGGCTTCGGGACAAGAAATTCCATATCAAACCACAACGGGTACAGGTTCAAATGCGACTTCTTCTACCGAGTTTAAAGAAGCTTTATTAAGTCTGGATGTCACGCCTAGCATTACTCCAGATGGTAAAGTGCAAATGAAGCTGAATATCAAGAGCGACTCACCAGCAGGATATGCACAAAATGGTGAAATCATCCTGAATAAAAATGAAATTAATACCGATGTCTTAGTCAACAATGGTGAAACTGTTGTGCTCGGCGGTATTTTTAATCAGGAAACACAAAGTAAGCAAACTAAAGTACCGTTCTTAGGTGATATTCCTTATGTGGGTCGCTTATTTCGTAAAGATATGAAAAGCGATGCAAAAAATGAGTTACTGATTTTTGTTACTCCGCGAATTGTTAATGACAGTGTTACCAGAAATCATTAATATATTTTCAATTTAACAAAAGAAATAGGTGACTCCTTGCCAAGCAAAGAGTTTGAAACCCTACCAAATATCTATTTGGTAGGGCCAATGGGGGCAGGAAAAACAACCGTAGGGCGACATTTAGCAGAATTGTTAGGACGTGAATTTCTAGACAGTGATCATGAAATTGAACGTAAAACAGGTGCGACCATTCCTTGGATTTTTGAAAAGGAAGGGGAAAAAGGCTTTAGAAGTCGTGAAACGAATGTCATTGATGAGTTAACTGCAAAGAAACAACTGGTCTTAGCGACTGGCGGTGGTGCTGTGACTCAGCCCCCAAATCGTGAATTTTTAAAACAACGTGGTATTGTTGTTTATCTATATACTCCGGTGGAAATTCAGTTACAACGAACCTACCGCGACAAAAATCGCCCACTTCTTCAAGTGGAAAATCCAGAGCAAAAGCTACGAGATTTATTGGCTGCCCGTGATCCGCTTTATCGTGAAGTCGCGCACTATATTATTGAAACCAATCAAGGTGCCGCGAGAGATCTTGCGCAAAAAATTTTTAATTTAATTGTTTCACAAAATATATCTCGTTAGAAAAGGTTAAATTCATGCAAACCTTACATGTTGAACTCGGTGATCGTCGCTACCCTATTTTTATTGGGAGTGACCTTAATCCACAAACTTTACTTGAGCCTTATGTTCAGGGTAAACAAGTGATGATTGTCTCTAATACCACAGTTGCACCGCTCTATTTAAAACATTATGTAGAAGCAATTGAGGCATTAGGGAAAACTGTTGCGACATGTATTTTGCCTGATGGTGAAAAGTATAAAAATTTAGACCATTTGAATTTAATTTTTGATGCCTTGCTCGAAGCAGGCTTTAACCGCGATTGTACGGTTTTGGCATTAGGTGGTGGTGTTATTGGAGATATGACCGGTTTTGCCTCTGCATGCTATCAACGCGGTGTGTATTTTATTCAAGTACCGACGACTTTACTTTCTCAAGTGGATTCAAGTGTTGGTGGCAAAACAGGGATTAACCATCCACTAGGTAAAAACATGATTGGTGCCTTTCAGCAACCCCAAGTGGTCCTAGCGGATATGGCGCAATTAAAAACTTTGCCTGCGCGTGAACTTTCTGCAGGTTTGGCTGAAGTGATCAAATATGCGTTGTTGGGTGATGTTGAATTCTTAACTTGGCTTGAACAGCATATGGATGCTTTAGTTGCAGGCGATGCAACTTTGTTGGCTGAAGCGGTTTATCGTTCATGCGCTCATAAAGCGCGTATTGTGGCTAATGATGAAAAAGAACAAGGCGAACGTGCGTTATTAAACTTGGGTCATACCTTTGGCCATGCGATTGAATCGTACTTGGGGTATGGTGAATGGTTACATGGCGAAGCCGTTGCAACAGGGATGGTGATGGCTGCAGATTTGTCCCATCGTATGGGCTGGATCACAGTTAAAGATTTAGAGCGTACAAAAAAAATCATTTTACGTGCACAATTACCGATAGTTTGCCCTAAAATTCCGCTAGAGGAATTTTTGGCGTATATGTCCCATGATAAAAAAGTATTGAATGGGCAATTACGACTTATTTTACTGAAATCATTAGGTCAGGCCATCATCACCAAAGAGTTTGATGTCGAATTAATGAAACAGACAATTTTGGCAAATCAGGCAGAGTAGGTACATCATGGCAGCGCGGCAGTCTCAATGGCAAAAAGTTCATCACTACACATGGTTGGTGGGTGGAGCTGTGTGTCTGTTCGCTGCATTGGTTTTTTGGGCGATTACAGATACCAAAGAATTGGTTGAAGTTGAAAAACAAGCGGAAACCGAAGTCGATTTACAAATTCAGCCAGAGAAAGTGGCAGCAATGTCCCATCTTGGTGCATTAAATGACGAAGTGCGTCCGCTTGATATGACGACCCGTGTGGTTGCTACAGCTCAACATGAACCAGAATTTCGCGGCACTAAATTTATCAATGATTCTGTCAAGCTTTATGGTATTGAATTGTTTAGGGTTTCTGAAGAAGATATTTTAAAAAGCTTCTTACGCAAGCAGCCTGAGCGTCACAAATTTATTTATCTACGTCTTTCTGGTGAAGATCATCCTGAGCAATACGTCATTTTAACAGGACCATATTCGTCTCAAAATGATGCGAAAACTGCAATGTCGAGCCTCAATATTGCTTTGCCTGCATCAATTAAACCTAAGGTTGTGGAATTTAAACAATATCAAGCATATGTGAATGACTTAGGCGCGGAAGAAATGTCGTCGAGTCAAAAGTTATATGCTGTTAAATTAAAGTCTGTGCCTTTACCGAAAATTGATGAAGCTCAAATCGCAGCACGAAAAGCAGCGGCTGCAGCGACAGTAACAACTCCAGCTAATGCAACAACAAGTACTACGGTGACTCGCCGTGATGCTGAAGGGAATGTGATTGATGTGCAAAAATCACAAAGTAGTGTAGATGTACCACGTCCAAAACCTGCACCGCTAGAACAAGAAGTAACCGATCCATTCAATTAGTTCTAAAATAGCGCAAGACGTCTTATGAAAAGCTTAAACTGCACAGAAAAAGTGCATAAAATAAAAAAAGAACAATTTGAATTATTTGTTATAACTAAAAAATGCTTGTAATCAGCTATCTTAGGAGAAAATGCATCAAGTTGGCATATAAATTGCTTAATTGGTGCGTAAATTGAACTTTTCTCCCTGTTTTGGCGCGAAAATGATTCGATAAAAGTGCGAAGTCATTAATCCAGTCGTTATCCCTGATCTGAACTGCAAAAGCAGAAAATTTGACTTTTATTCATGCATCTAAGATGAATTCGGTTTATCTTAAGGGTGTGAATAAGAAATAATTTTGCTCGACAGAACAATTCATGTGAGTAAGTTAAGACGAATCGCAACAAGAAATTAGTTTGTTAAGTGCTCGAAAGAGCTGTAAAGAAAAGAAGGGTACGCTATGCACATGCCATCGCCTAATACTGTAGCTCCCGCTCAAGGTTTATACCAACCGGATGAGTTTAAAGATAACTGTGGTTTCGGTTTAATCGCCCATATGCAGGGTGATGCAAGCCATGATCTCGTCAAAACCGCAATGCATAGTTTAAGTTGTATGACCCACCGTGGTGGTATTGCCGCAGATGGTAAAACCGGTGACGGCTGTGGTCTACTCCTTGCTATACCAAAAGAATTTTTCCGTGAAGAAGCGAAAAAACTCAGTGACATTACATTGAGTGAAATCTTTGCTGTGGGTACGGTATTTCTAAATCTAGACCCTGCATTAGCCGCACATGCAAAACAAATTTTAACCAAAGAAATCGAAGACGAAGGTTGTAAAGTCATCGCTTGGCGTGTTGTGCCAACCAATAACGATGCGTTGGGTTCAATCGCGATGCAGTCATTGCCTGCATTTGAACAAATTATCGTGAATTGCCCAATGGGTGTTTCAGAGGTTGAATTCAACCGTAAGTTGGTGATGGCACGTCGTCGTGCAGAACAACAGCTGACTGCTGACCCATACTTCTATGTAACCACTTTATGCTCAACTGTGATCAGCTATAAAGGTTTGATGATGCCAGCAGCCATTGCTGACTTCTATACCGATCTTGCTGATGAGCGTTTAAAGTCACATATTGTTGTATTCCATCAGCGTTTCTCAACTAATACCTTGCCTCGTTGGCCATTGGCTCAGCCGTTCCGTTACTTAGCACACAATGGTGAGATCAATACCATTACCGCCAACCGTAACTGGGCGATGGCGCGTACACCAAAATTTGAAAACCCATTGCTGCCAGGTTTAACTGAGCTGAACCCAATTGTAAACCGTACAGGTTCGGATTCTTCAAGCTTAGACAATATGCTGGAAATCCTTGTCGGTGGTGGTATGGACTTGTTCCGTGCGCTACGCATGTTGGTTCCACCTGCTTGGCAAAACGTTGAAACTTTAGATGCGGACTTACGTGCATTCTACGAATTCAACTCGAAGCATATGGAAGCATGGGATGGTCCAGCAGGGCTGGTAATTCAAGATGGTCGTCATGCGATTTGTATGCTTGACCGTAATGGTTTACGTCCAGCACGTTGGGTGATTACCAAAAATGGTTACATCACATTGGCATCAGAAATTGGTGTTTGGGGTTATGAACCAGAAGACGTTGTGTCTAAAGGCCGTGTCGGTCCGGGTCAAATCTTGGTGATTGATACCTTTACCGGCAAAATGCTCGATACTCAAGATGTGAGTAATCACCTCAAACGTATGCGTCCGTACCGTCAGTGGTTACGTGAAAACTCAGTACGTGTACAAGGCAGTCCAGAGCTAGAAGAATATTTATGTGATCAAGGCTTAAAAGGTGATGACCTGAAAGCTTCACAAAAAATGTTCATGGTGACATTTGAAGAACGTGACCAATTGCTTCGTCCAATCGCTGAAAGTGGTCAGGAAGCCGTGGGCTCAATGGGTGATGATACGCCAATGGCAGTATTGTCTCGTCAAGTCCGCCATGTGTCTGACTACTTCCGTCAGCAGTTCGCTCAGGTTACGAATCCGCCAATCGATCCATTACGTGAATCGATCGTAATGTCGTTAGAGACATGCCTCGGCCGTGAACAAAATGTATTTGAACAAGGTCCAGAGCATGCAGATCGTCTGATCATTTCAAGCCCAGTATTGTCAAATTCGAAAATGCATCAAATCCGTACCCTTGGCCGTAAAGGTTACGAAATTGCAGACATCGACCTGAACTATGCAGAAGATGAAGGCTTAGAAGCTGCTATCGCGCGTATTTGTGAAGAATCTGCACAAGCGATTCGCGACGGAAAAACATTGCTTGTATTGTCTGATAAGAAAATCCGTCAAGGTTTCTTACCTGCAAATGCATTGATGGCAACTGGCGCGGTTCACCACTATTTAATCAATGTAGGTCTACGTACAGATGCCAACATCATTGTGGAAACTGGTTTGGCGCGTGATGCACATCAGTTTGCGGTGATTCTTGGTTTCGGTGCGACTGCGATCTATCCGTACCTTGCTTATGACGTGATTAATGACTTGATCGCGAAAGGCGAGTTGCTGGGTGACCCAATCCATGCGCAAGCGAACTTCCGTAAAGGCATTGAGAAAGGCTTATTGAAAGTACTTTCTAAGATGGGTATTTCTACTGTTGCCTCTTACCGTGGCGGTCAGTTGTTTGAAGCAGTCGGCCTCTCTGATGAAGTGGTTGCAAAATGCTTTACGGGTGTACCGAGCCGTATTAAAGGCGCAACATTCTCTGATCTAGAAAATGACTTGAAAAAATTGGCAGATTTGGCGTGGAAATCACGTAAGCCAATCGATCAAGGCGGTATGCTTAAATTTGTATTCGGTAAGGAATATCACGCATTTAACCCAGACGTGATCAATGCGCTGCATAAATCTGTGCGTTCTGGTAATTATGCGGACTTTAAAGAATACGCAGAGCTAGTGAATAACCGTCCAATCGCGACGATTCGTGACTTATTCAAGCTGAAAACAGATCAATCGATTGCACTCGATCAAGTTGAATCCGTGGAAGAAATTCTGCCACGTTTTGACTCGGCTGGGATGTCTTTAGGCGCATTATCACCTGAAGCACACGAAGCTATTGCAATCGCTATGAATACGATTGGTGGTCGCTCGAACTCAGGTGAGGGTGGCGAAGACCCAGCGCGTTACGGCACTATCCGTAACTCGAAAATCAAACAAATTGCATCTGGCCGTTTTGGTGTGACCCCTGCATATCTAACTTCTGCAGAAGTCCTTCAAATTAAAGTGGCGCAAGGTGCAAAACCAGGTGAAGGTGGTCAGTTGCCGGGCGGTAAAGTGAATGGCTTAATTGCACGTTTACGTTACTCAGTGCCGGGTGTGACATTAATTTCTCCGCCACCGCATCACGACATCTACTCAATCGAAGATTTATCACAGTTAATTTTCGATTTAAAACAGGTTAACCCACAGGCGATGGTGTCCGTTAAGCTGGTTTCTGAGCCGGGTGTTGGTACGATTGCGGCTGGTGTAGCAAAAGCATACGCAGACTTCATTACCATTTCTGGTTATGACGGAGGTACAGCGGCTTCTCCACTTTCTTCAATTCACCATGCAGGTTCTCCATGGGAGCTTGGTCTATCTGAGGCGCATCAGGCGCTACGTGTGAATGACCTGCGTGGCAAAGTCCGTGTACAAACTGATGGCGGCTTGAAAACGGGTCTAGATGTTGTGAAAGCAGCGATTCTAGGAGCTGAAAGTTTTGGTTTCGGTTCTACACCGATGATCGCATTGGGTTGTAAATACCTACGTATTTGCCATTTAAACAACTGTGCGACCGGTGTTGCAACACAACAAGATCATTTACGTCAGGAACACTATATCGGTGAGCCTGAAATGCTGATCAACTTCTTCCACTTTATTGCAGAAGAAACGCGTGAATGGCTGGCAGCGCTAGGCGTTGCAAGTCTGAAAGATTTGATTGGCCGTACAGATTTACTGGAAATGCTTCCAGGTGAAACTGAAAAACATGCACACCTTGATTTGAGCGCATTACTCCAATCGCATCCTGCGGCTGAAGGCAAAGCACAGTACTGTGAAGTACAAGGTAATGCACCATTCGATAAAGGTTTATTGGCTGAGAAAATGGTAGCTGAAATGCTGCCAGCGATTGAAGCAGGTACAGGCGGTGAATATAGCTTCACAATTGGTAACTGTGATCGCTCAATAGGCGCGCGTATTTCGGGTGAGATTGCAAAACGTTATGGCAACCTCAGTATGGAAGCACATCCTGTTAGAGTTAAATTAACAGGGACTGCAGGTCAGTCATTGGGTGTTTGGAACGCAGGTGGGTTACATATCAGCCTAGAAGGCGATGCGAATGACTACGTGGGTAAAGGTATGGCTGGTGGTCGTATCTCGATCTTCCCACCGAAAGGTTCACCGTTCCAAACGCAAAATACTGCGATTATTGGTAACACCTGTTTGTATGGTGCAACAGGCGGTAAATTGTTTGCTGCAGGTACAGCAGGCGAGCGTTTTGCTGTGCGTAACTCAGGTGCGTTTGCCGTGATTGAAGGCGCAGGCGACCACTGCTGTGAATACATGACGGGTGGTATCGTGACTGTATTGGGTAAAGTGGGTCATAACTTTGGTGCGGGTATGACAGGCGGTTTCGCTTATGTGCTCGACCTCGACAATGACTTTGTTGACCATTACAACCACGAATTGATTGAATTGAACCGTATCTCTACAGAGTCGATGGAAGAACACAAAGAGTTCTTGTGCCGTATCTTAGATGAACATATTAAAGAAACAGGTAGTGCTTGGGCGTATAAGATCCGCAACGAGTTTGACTTCTATAGCCGCAAATTCTGGCTTGTGAAACCAAAAGCTGCTAATTTGCAGACTTTGTTGAAAACAACTCAAGCTGATCCACAATAATTCCACTACTGCAGATTTGATAGGCAGGTGTAAGTCCAAACATGCTTACACCTACCCACGGAGAGAGACATGGCAGAGCGCCTAAATAATGACTTTCAGTTCCTGGATGTAGCACGCCAAGATCCAGAGAAAAAAGATCTAGTTGTCCGCAAAGCAGAATTTGTGGAAATCTATAAACCGTTTACAGCTGAAGTTGCAAAAAACCAAACTCACCGCTGCCTTGGCTGTGGTAACCCGTATTGTGAATGGAAATGTCCAGTACATAACTACATTCCAAACTGGTTAAAACTGATTGCAGAAGGTCGCATTTTCCAAGCGGCAGAATTGTGTCATCAAACCAACACCTTGCCTGAAGTTTGTGGTCGTGTGTGCCCGCAAGACCGGTTATGTGAAGGCGCGTGTACGCTAAATGACGGCTTTGGTGCAGTCACCATTGGTAATGCTGAAAAATACATTAACGATACAGCCTTTGCATTGGGCTGGCGCCCAGATATGTCACACGTTAAGTGGACAGACAAAAAAGTTGCGATTATTGGTGCAGGTCCTGCTGGCCTTGGCTGTGCAGATATTCTTGTACGTAATGGTGTGAAGCCAGTCGTATTTGACAAGCGTCCTGAAATTGGTGGTTTGCTGACATTTGGTATTCCAGAATTCAAAATGGAAAAAGACGTAATGAAACGTCGCCGTGAGATTTTCTCGGGCATGGGTGTTGAATTCCGTCTAAATACCGAAATTGGTACAGATGTGACGATAGATCAGCTATTGGCTGATTACGACGCTGTATTCATGGGTATGGGAACCTATACTTACATGAAGGGTGGTTTTGCGGGTGAAGATCTTGTTGGTGTTCATGATGCACTGGATTTCTTGATTGCCAATGTCAACCGTACGCAAGGTTGGGAAAAAGATCCATCTGAATACATCAGCATGGAAGGCAAAAAAGTGATTGTTCTCGGTGGTGGTGATACCGCGATGGACTGTAACCGTACCTCGATCCGTCAAGGTGCCGAATCCGTTGTCTGTGCCTACCGTCGTGATGAAGAAAACATGCCGGGTTCACGTCGTGAAGTGAAAAATGCACGTGAAGAAGGTGTTGAATTCCAGTTTAACCGTCAGCCGATTGAAATTGTGGGTGAAAATGGCAAAGTGACGGGTGTTAAAGTTGTGACTACACAGCTTGGCGCACCTGATAGTCGCGGTCGTCGTAGCCCTGAACCAGTTCCGGGTTCAGAAGAAATTTTACCAGCAGATGCAGTATTGCTAGCCTTTGGTTTCCGTACCAGCCCCGCAGATTGGTTTACAACATCAAACATCAGTATGGATGGTTCAGGCCGCGTCATTGCTGCTGAACAGCAAGAATTTAAGTTCCAGACATCGAATCCGAAAATTTTCGCCGGTGGTGATATGGTACGTGGATCTGACCTTGTGGTAACCGCAATCTGGGAAGGTCGCCAAGCTGCAGAAGGTATTCTTGACTACTTAGATGTTTAAGTCATGACACGCCCAGTGCTTACACTGGATTCATTCAAAAAACCCGCTTCGGCGGGTTTTTTATTTTTTGGAATTTACCTCAAATGACAAGTGAATGGATTTTGCAGATAAATACGCTGAAAAGTTGTCAGACAGCGCTTTAGAATGGTGAATTATGCAAATGTGCTAGCACATTTTGCCATGTGTGAAAGAGCTTAGGAATTACATACTGCGATCATGATCTAAATCTTAGGAAGCGACCATGACGCAAGTGACGACACAAAAAACATATCTAAATCGTCCTAAAGCCATTGGCATTACGGTACGTCGAGCACAATTCAATCCTAAAGCGATTCGCCGGCATTATTTTGCCAACTCACCGGTGATGTCGCATTTGTTGACGGCATTGTCATCGACCTTTCCCATTGGTGAGCAATTCTTTGTGCATAGCGTGCGTAATGTACGCGATAAAGTCAGTGATGAAAAATTACAAGCTGAGATCGCAGCATTCATTGGGCAAGAAGCGATGCATTCCAAAGCCCATGCTGAATTTAACGATGCTTGGCGCAGTGAAACCTATAATTTAGATCGTTTCCAAGCATGGCTGGCGCGTAAAGACAGCTATGTAAAAAACTTACATCCAAAAATACAGTTAGCAATCACCTGTGCATTTGAACATTTTACTGCTTTACTTGGCGGCTATATTTTAAGACATCCTGAAGTACTGAGTACTTTAGATGATGATGCAGTGAAACTTTGGGTTTGGCATGCGATTGAAGAAATTGAGCATCGCGCAGTGGCATTTGATGTATATCAACATGTCTATGGAGATGACAAAATACGCCGCATGATTATGCGCAGTGTGACCACGGGTTTTGCAAGTCTTACGTTTTATTCTGCAACGAAGCTATTTATGCAGGATAAGAAAAAAAGTTTGCCGAAGGTTGGTGGAAATATATTCGGGGCGTATTTATTGGCAAAAATGTTTATTCAATTGACGCCAGAATATTTGTCATATTACAAAGCAGAATTCCATCCGAGCGAAATTGATTACAGTCAGATCGTGAAATATTGGAAAGAACGCCTTGCTGATGAATATCAAATGGAAAGTTTTAAGACTGAAATTACACCGCAATTGTATAGTTAATTCAATATGATAAAAAAGCCCGAGTTGTGGGCTTTTTTTAATGCTAAATATTTTTCGAGTAGATCCGTTTAATCACAAAGAAAATACATAATTCATTCGAAAAATAAGGTTAGAATGAATTTATTTAAACAATTACAAATAAATACTTGAGGTTAAGGGTTATGAATTCAATGAAAAAAAGCATGCTCGCAATCGCATTAGTCAGTACGTTGACCCTGAGTGGTTGTGGCTATAACACATTACAAGTTAAAGACGAAGCCGTTACAGCAGCATGGTCTGAGGTGCAAAACCAATATCAACGCCGTGCAGATTTGGTACCTAATCTTGTCAATGTGGTTAAAGGTTACGCGAAACATGAGGAACAAGTACTGACCGAAGTGACTCAAGCACGTGCCAATGTTGCGGGCTTAAAAGTGGATAAGGAAGTTTTGGAAGATCCAGCACTGTTCCAAAAATATCAAGAAGCTCAAGCGCAGATGACCAGCGCACTTTCTCGTTTAATTGCAGTCTCGGAAAATTATCCAGACTTAAAAGCCAATGAGCAATTCCGTGATTTACAGGTACAGCTTGAAGGCACTGAAAACAGGATCGCTGTCGCACGTAATCGCTACATTACTACGGTACAAGACTTTAATGGCTATGCACGCCAGTTCCCGCAAGTGATGACGGCTAAAGTCATTGGCATGGATACTAAACCTAACTTTAGCGCAGAGCAAAGTGCACAAACTGCACCGAAAGTTGATTTTAATTAATTGGCGTCACTGCATTGTGAGGTGGGCTGATGGTGTATTTTGAGCTAAAACATACAGGTTTGTTGTGGTTGCAGCGCATGGTTTTAGCATGCTTATTGTGTGTGGTGGGTTTCACACATGCAGAAACTGCCACCGCTACAGATGTAGATGCTGAAACAGTTGTTGTCGGTAAAATATTAAAAGATCAGCAGTCAGCTACGCAAAAAGAAACAACAGCACAGCCTGAAATCAAAATTCAGCAGCCGAATATTGCCAATGATATGGCAGATGGCGAGTCGATTCGTGGCTTGCCGACGCTCAATGAACCTGTAGTTGATCAGGCAAACTTACTTTCTGCTGCTGAAAAGCAAGCCATTAGCCAGAAAATTTTACAGTTACACGAACAAGGCAAGACACAAATTGGCGTCGTGATTGTACCAACCACAGGTCAAGAAGATATTTTTGATTATGCCATGCGTGTTGCAGAAAAATGGCAACTCGGTTCAGCAAAACGTGACAACGGGATATTGATGGCGATCGCTGTGAATGATCGCAGAATTCAAATCCTGACGGGTTATGGGCTAGAAGGAATCATGCCCGATATCATCGTTAGTCGCATTATTCGAAATCAAATCACACCGTATTTTAAGCAAGCTCAGTATGCTCAAGGCATTGATGCTGGCTTAACGGAAATAACACGTATTTTAAATCAAGACCCTGAAGTTGCAGCTCAGGCAGCCCAAGAGTTGAAAGAGCGTCAGGAACAAGCCTTACACGAACAACAAGCCAAAGAGAAAACGTTTACAACGGTTCTCATCATTTTGGTGATTGGTATTTTTGCATCCTTTATTGTGGGTAAGCGCTTAAGTGCGTCAACTGCTGCTGTTGCAGGTACCGTTGCGGGTTTGGTCAACGGTGCAGGTCTACTCACCAGTCTGTTGATGGGTGGAGCAATTTTCTTTTTACTGATTACGGCTATTGCTCAAACCATTTTTCAAATGTTCCTTGCTGGTGGTGGGGGCGGTGGAGGCCGTAGCGGAGGTGGTGGCTTTGGTGGCGGCAGCTATAGCGGAGGCGGTGGTGGCTTTGGCGGTGGGGGAGCATCAGGTTCATGGTAACGAAAACAGAAACAACAGAAATTGTCACCTGTCCTAAAACACAGGAAATACAACAACCAAGTTTTAAACGCTGGTTGAAGCACTTCTTTTATATGCCTGCAGCAAACCGCTTTTTTAATAAGCAAGATCAGCAGGCCATTGCGCAAGCGGTGACAGAAGCTGAGCATGGACATGTAGGTGAAATACAGGTGGTGATCGAAGGGCATATTCCTTCGAACCAAGCCTATTATCAAAATACCCGTGCACGTGCTGAACAGCTCTTTGCTGAACTGGGTGTGTGGGATACGGAATTTAATAGTGGTGTTTTGCTTTATCTAAACTTATGTGAACGTCAGGTGGAAATTGTGATTGATCGCGGGATGAGACAGGCAACCGATGCCCAAGTGTGGCAGGATATTTGCGCGCGAATTATCCAAAGCATGCAAAATAAACAATACCGAATAGCTTTGACTGTTGGTGTAAAAGAGATTGGTGAAGTGATGGATCACTTTTATGCAGGGAAGTCTGTAGATAAAACTAATGAAATCGCAAATGCGCCAATAATTTTGCGATAAAAAAACGGTGATAAAGTGACACAAATCGTCACTTTTAAACACAAAAAGAGACGTAATGGTTACAAAAAATAAAAATATTTTTTTAAAGTGCTGTTTTTTCTGTTATTTTCACTATAATAATTCTTGGCACGCTCTGTGCTATTTATAAAACAAGCTACATAGCTTTATTAAATAATTAAATTAAAAAACATTTGTGGAGAATGTTATGAAATCAGTTCAAAAGGGTTTTACTCTTATCGAATTAATGATCGTTGTAGCAATTATCGGTATTCTTGCTGCGATTGCGATTCCTGCTTATCAAGACTATATCGCTAAATCTCAAGCTACATCTGGTTTAGCAGAGATTTCTCCAGCTAAAACTCAATATGAAGTTCTTGTAAATGAAGGTAAAACAGATGCGGCAGATTATACTCCTGCTTCTGTTGGTATCAAAAACTCTGATCGCTGTACTGTTGGGGTAGCAGAACCGGCTGCTGACGGTTCAAAAACTGGAGCGATCACTTGTGCTCTTAAAGGTTCACCAAAAGTATCAGCAGGGACACTTAGTTTAAACCGTACAGCGGCTGGTGCTTGGACTTGTACAGTAACTGGTACTTTAGATCCTAAATATAAACCAGGTTCATGTTCATAATTTGAATTTGGGTTAGAAAAGAGAGCCTATAGGCTCTCTTTTTTTGATTTAATATTTGTTGGTCGGTTTGCCTAAGTTTTCAGGAACATAGGGTTCTAAACGTAAAGGGCGACCTGAATCCCAAAATGCAGGTGCACCTTCCCAATCTATACTAATACAGTCTTTACAGATAATATCTTGTCCATGTACCAACAAAAGAATGCTAGAAAATAGAACGATTAAAAACATCCATAGATATTTCATTGAATTTATATTTGAAGGTGCAGGATTTGGACGAAGACAAAAACTTAGAGTATATGACAAGACGCATAAACTTGTGATTTGGCTGACTGGATAAAGCAAACTACCAGACAACATTGAATTGATCAAAATCGCAATTGTACCTGCCAATAGTAGCGGAGGGATCTGAGATATTTTTTGCTTTATATTTATGCAGAGTGCAATGATGAGTCCTGTCAGGAGAAATACAGAAAGTCCCCATTCGCTTAAAAATTTTAGCCAAATATTATGTGGGTGAGCAATGATGGTATAAGGTTGCTGCAAAAGAAAATGATTACCACCCACCCCTAAAATTGGATTCTCAAGCCAAGTATTGAATGCCTTTAACCATAAATCAATTCGACCCGAGCTACTAGTTCTTGCTAAAGCAGATCCGATTGAACTCGGTAAAATTTGATGATAGATGGTATACAGGCTAAGTGCAGTGAGACCTGATAAAATAGGGAGTTTCAAATCAAATTGCTTACTTTTTTTATGATAAATCACACTCAGTATTAGACCAGTGATGATTGCAAGTAGACATGCTCTTGCGCCATGAAATAGAAAATTCAATAAGTAAATAGTTGAAACACTATAGATGGAAATAGTAAGTAGCCAATGCTTGGGTTTTGTGAGTTGATCAGATACTTTTAAAAAGCCAACACGAAGCCAGAGTAGAAATATGCAGGGTAGTAGAGCATCATCAAGCATGCGGATATTGGTAAAGGATTGGGTCCAGCTACCAATGCCACCTTGTAATCGATCAAAAATCGCAATGGGTAAGAACATCAGCGTTAGCATGGGTAGAATTGCTACGCATGCAAGTATATTTTCTGCAAGTTTTTTATAGTATTTAAAGAGATTGGCATAAATGAGGCAAGCGCTCATGAGTAAAAAATATAAAGAGGCATCTGCATATGCACGAGGAGGATAATGGGAATTTGCAGCTGAAATTAATATAATGAAGACTAGAATACTAATTATAAGAGAGATATTTTTATCAAATTTAATATCAATTATTTGATACTTCTGTTGAAAAATCAGTTGGATACCTAATATGTTGGCAAAAATTAATAGTAGAATTTCGTATATTCGCCAGGCATCATAAGGTGCTTTAACCCAATAAAAGCTTAGACTAGAAAATACAATAAAACTAAATAATGGAATAAAAATAATTAAAGATTTGTTTATACTATTAAACATTTGAAATCCGTTTGAATTTTTTATTAGGGGAATTATATGCAAGATATGAAGGAAATACTAAAAGAAAAATTTAGGGCATTTGTGCTACATTTAATGTTATCCATTTTTGTTTTGACATTATTATCATTTTTTATTTTATATCTTTGGTATCCATCTCCATTGTTAGAAGCAGTGAATGGGTATAGGATTTTTCAATTAGTACTTATGATAGATGTAATTTTGGGACCATTATTAACTTTTGTTGTTTATAGAAAAAATAAGAAGACTCTTAAAAAAGATCTTACTATTATTGTTTTATTGCAAGTTAGTGCATTGATATATGGGGTATATAGCCTAGCATCAGCTAAACCTGTTTGGATTGTTTTTAATGGTAATAAATTTGAATTAATTCAAAAAAATGAGATTATAAATTCAAGCAAAAATATTAAAAAAGAGTACTTAACATTTAATTATTTTGCCAAACCTAAATTTGTCGCTGTGGAGTTAAGTGGTACAATGGAAGATAGACAAAAGAAAATGATGGATGAAATTTTTTCTGGAATTTCTCTTGCACAGCAACCAGATAATTATGTAAAAATATCTAAATTAGCACCTAAAATTCTGAAATCCTCATATCCCTTAGAAATGCTTTCAAATTATAATAGTAAAGATCAAATTGAAATTGAATTAAATAACTATCGTGAGACCTCTAGGTTTGTTCCATTAAAAGCCAACGCCGTAGATATGACAGTCTTAATCAATAAAGAAACGGGTGAGGTTATTAAAATCGTTGACCTTCGCCCTTGGTAGTAATTTATGAAAATAAAAAACCCGCATCCGCGGGTTTTTTTAATAAGTTTAAATCTGACTCTGAATGTAATTCTCTATACCTACAGATTCAACTAAGTCTAATTGGGTAGTAGCCCAATCCAACCATTCTTCTTCTTTTTCTAAAATTTCTTGAACTAGATCACGAGTGACATAATCAAGTTGCTCTTCTGCTAGTTTAACGGCAGTTTGAATGGTTTCAATGTTCTCTTTGACTTTACGTACATCACAATTTAAGACTTCAACAGTATGCTGACCGATATAGAGTTTACCGAGGTGCTGTAAATTTGGTAAACCTTCTAAAAACAAAATTCGCTCAATAATTTTATCAGCATGCTTCATTTGACGAATTGATTCTTTATATTCCGCAGAGCCCAGTTGCTCAATACCCCAATCGTTAAACATCCGTGAATGAAGAAAATATTGGTTAATTGCAGTTAAATGATGATAAAGCACCTGATTTAACTGATTAATTACATCACGATTGCCTTTCATGTCTGACTCCTTAACCACAATAAAGCTCGAACTAAGCAATATAAATTCGATATTAGAATAGAAATATCTTAAACAACAAAGTGCAAATTAGCGAGTGTTTTATAGAACAGCAAATGAAAATCACAATCAAAACAAGGCGCTAATTTTTAGATCTTTAATAAATAAAAACCCGCTTAGAGTCAGAAGCGGGGGAGGAGGAATGGTCTGAGACCATTGGTTTTATAATTATGATTGTTGAGAAAATTTAAAAGCTTGGTTTATGCGGCAATTGCGATACGGGCTGCAATTTGCGCAACTTCATCACTGATGATCATACGAGCTTCAGGAACACAGCGACCACAACAGGTGCCTAAATCGAGCATATCGCGAACTTCACGATAGCTTTCTGCACCATTGGCAATTGCATCTTTAATGTCTTGATCAGTAATACCACGGCACAAACAAACGTACATGAAATCAAACCAAGTGAATAAATGGGATAAGTAATATTATTGATAATTATTATCGTTTGTCAATAAAAATCATTTAAAAATGCTTTTAAGGTGATTGAGTTTTTGAATAAAAACTGTCATTTAAGCGGAAATCTGAGTAATGCTCAGATTTCCATGTGAGGCTTTTGTTCTTTTGGAATGTGATACTTAGTGAATGGCTTAAGCAATGTTTACTAACTTATTGATTAATAATAACCACACCATCCATTTCAACTAGTGCACCTTTTGGTAGGCTAGCTACACCGAGTGCAGCGCGTGCAGGGTAGGGTTGAGCAAAGTATTCGCCCATAATTTGGTTGACCAATTGGAAGTTAGAAAGGTCAGTGAGGAAAATATTCAGCTTAGCGATATCGGCTAGCGTACCACCTGCCGCTTCACATACCGCTTTTAAGTTGTCGAATACACGGCGAATTTGAGCTTCGATGCCTTCTACCAGCTCCATGCTATATGGATCTAAGCCAATTTGACCTGATAAATACAAAGTGTCGCCCACTAAAATGGCTTGTGAGTAAGTACCAATTGCAGCGGGTGCATTTTCAGTATGGATTACCTGGCGGGACATCTATTTCTCCTATTATCATCACAGACACAACATATATAAAAATGCGGTGTCAGGTTAGCTGGCAACTTTCGCAGGCTCAGCAATGGCAAGAGGTTGTGCCAAACGACTGATGCGTGGGAAGCCAAAATGCATTCTTAAATTACGGATAATTTCGGCAATTTGTTTACGATTGTGTACAACAATATTCACATAGGTTTTTTCTTCATGTGAACGGACAGTTTCTACACCGACTTTTTCTTTACGGCATAGATAAATCAGCTCTGAAATTTGTTCATCATTTAACAGTATGTTTAAGCATAAATAGGCTGTAAAACTAATGTCCTCACTGTCTTCTGTAGTCCAGTGTAAAGGCATGATATTTTCAGGATGTAAATGTTGTTCATGCAATAAATTATGACAACGTGAACGGTGCACAATCAAACCACGACGTGATAAATGCCCTTGTATTGGATCGCCTAAAACGGGGTTACAGCAGTGCGCATATTTAACGTCGACACCGTCAGTGCCCAAGATTAAGCGTGCAGAGTTTGAAGTCTGAATGGTATCTTGAGCATATAAATGATTAGCAACCAATTGCGGTAATAAGTCACCCACGGCAATCTGTTCAAATAATTTTTCTTTATCATTTAAATGACGCCAATTCAGCACATTTTCCCAATCCGCTAATGTCAAATCACTTACAGAACGGTTAAAGAGTTTTAATGCGCGATTTAAAGCTTGCTGACCAACTAAACGTTGTTCATCTTGGTCTTGGTCACGGAGGATATTTTGTAATGCGCGGCGGGCTTTTTGCGTATTAATAAAGCTTAGCCAGTCAGGGTTTGGTGTTGCAAGAACATCAGTGATAATTTCAATCACTTGACCACTCAGTAATGGTGTTGAAAGGGGCTTGGTTTCCCCATCAATTTTTGCACCAACGGCATGGTTGCCCAAAAATAAGCTTGCTGAATAAGCGAAATCAACCGCAGTGGCACCCTGAGGGAGTTCATGCAAATGACCGTGTGGGGTGTAAACCCAAATTTTTTCTTGATGTAGATAATCGAGTAATTCACTAAATGTGGTCTTGGCACATGCGCCATCGACTAACACGTTTAAATTTTGCATGGAGGCTTGGATCGCTGAGCGACAAGCTTGTGGTGCATTTTCACCGAGAACCACACCAAAGCGCGCCGCTTTACGCATCAACTCCGTTTGGATGGTCAGTGATAAAATGGTCTTTTCACCTTTTAAGCGCATCATCAGTGACTGGTTGCCACCGGGTAACGGGCGGCGAATATGATCGGTGTAATTTAGAACTTTAAAGCTTTCTTTGAGGATGTCTGCAAGTCGGTCACAGTCTGCGATACTTTGTAAAATAATTTCAAAGGCATGACTATGGGTAAGCTCTTGCAGATCAATATCGTTTTTTACAAAGTGACGAAGTAATTCAATATTATTATTCTTCTTTTTAATTCGACCTGAAATATGGTGTTGTTCTAGTAAGGCGGTGAGGTTGTTTTCCCACTTAGTTTGGTATTCGCAGCGTTTCGGTTTGGTTTGTAATAGAGCTTCTTGAACATTGTTATACATATCTAAGTCGAGATTTTGATAACACAAATGTTCAAGGTTGTCGGCCATTTCATTCATACCGACAAGGCGTGCCATAGGCACAAAAATTTCAAAGGTTTCTTGGGCAATACGAGCACGTTTGTCAGGGCGTAAAGCACCTAGTGTGGTCATGTTATGATAACGATCCGCCAGTTTAATAATAATGACACGTGGGTCTTGTAGGGTGGCTTGCAGAATTTTACGGAAGGATGCGGCTTTATTATATTCTTTATCACTAGAGTGGCTGAGTTTAGTGACGCCGTCGACGAGTTCAGCAACGGTCAGACCAAATTTTTCAGTAATATCTTGTTTTGTAAATTCGGTATCTTCAATGACATCATGTAGTAAAGCGGCCATTAAAGTTTCCGCATCAAGACGCATATGCGCCAAAATACAGCTCACCGCAATCGGGTGAAGGATGTAGGGTTCGCCACTTTTACGTGTAATACCATCATGGGCAATATCCGCATAGTCGCAAGCTTCAAGCACGCGTTCGACATCACTTACTGAAAGGTAAGCGTCGATAATCACATTTAACTGTTGCTTGGCTTGGCTGACCATTGGGCCTGGCATAGAACACCCTTTTACTACTGATTTACAAATGAAACGGTTAATACTTTAATGAAATGCATATTGCATGACTTGTCAATTTTTTAGTTTAAAAAAATGAAAATCTTTTTCGCTTGCTTTGCACTTCTTAAGCTTATGTTATAACTGTTCTGAGTAAAATATTAAAGAGAATCCATAAAAAAAGCCTAGTTAAAAACTAGGCTTTTAAGGTCAGGTTTATCTTATTGGAAAGAAAAACCGTCTAAGTTTAGGTTATTTGCAGAAAGTGCAAGGTCTAAACTTGAAGTTTGGTAGTCTTGTTCACGTTGTTTCAAAATGTCTTTAGAAACGTGACCCGCTGCGATTTCACGAAGAGCAACAACGGTTGGTTTGTCATTGTCCCACTCAACAGTAGGTTCGATACCTTGACGTGCCAATTGACGCGCGCGTTTGCTTGCCACTAGTACAAGCTCAAAGCGGTTGTCTACATGGTCTAAACAATCTTCAACGGTTACGCGTGCCATAAGAATTCTCGTTTGAATATAAATTTTTAACAGACTGTGCAGTATAAGGTGCTTTGTCTATAGACTCAAGTTTTAATCACTGTTCCGTAGGGGTGATTAATTTCTCAATCAATTTTTCGTGACGCATGGCCTGTTGTTTTAAAACAAGACGATTGGCAATAATCACGGACTCTAAGTCATGCAGTGCTTTATTAAAGTCATCATTAATAATGATATAGTCAAAATTAACGTATTGCTGCATATCTTCTACGGCACAGCTAAGACGATGTTCAATGACTTCAACAGAGTCTGTGCCACGATTGGATAAACGTTGACGTAAATCAAACTGACTCGGAGGGAGAATAAAAATTTGTCTAGATTCAGGAAAAAGTTTACGAACCTGTTCAGCACCTTGCCAGTCAATTTCAAGTAAAACGTCATGACCTTTGGCCAATTGTTCTTTTACTGTGCGCTGTGCAGTACCGTAATAATTACCAAATACTTCTGCATATTCAATGAAGCCGCCTTCATTTACCAAAGATAGAAAATCTTCTTTTTTTGCAAAATGGTAATGTACGCCGTCTAATTCGCCAGGACGCTGACCACGAGTGGTATGAGAAACAGAGACATGTAAATTGTTTACACGTTCAAGCAGGGCTTTAACGAGGGATGTTTTGCCCGTTCCCGAAGCAGCAGAAACGACAAACAAGAGACCCGACATGATATTTTTCCTGATATGATAAAATATCTTCTCTATTTTAGAGCAGACGCGCGCCAAACAAAATAGTCAGACGTCTATTGTTTACATTTATTTCAAGTGATACCCGTAAAATTGAGTGGGCATTGAGGATTCTATGGAAATTGTTTTAGCTAATCCACGCGGTTTCTGTGCAGGTGTTGATCGCGCCATCGCGATTGTGAACCGTGCACTGGAATGCTTTAACCCCCCAATATATGTGCGTCATGAGGTAGTACATAATAAATTTGTGGTGGACGACCTGCGTCAACGCGGTGCGATATTTGTGGATGAACTGGATGAAGTGCCAGATGACAATATCGTGATTTTCAGTGCGCATGGTGTATCTAAAGCGGTACAACAAGAAGCTGAACGCCGTGGGCTAAAAGTTTTTGATGCGACCTGCCCTTTGGTGACCAAGGTGCATATAGAAGTGACCAAGTACGCTCGTGAAGGTGTGGAAGCGATTTTGATTGGTCATGAAGGTCACCCAGAAGTTGAAGGGACAATGGGTCAATATGACACCAAAAATGGTGGTTCGATTTATTTGGTTGAAGATGAACAAGATGTTGCAGAGCTAGAAGTGGTGCATCCTGAAAAAGTAGCGTTTGTAACTCAGACAACGCTTTCTATAGATGACACAGCAAAAGTCATTGATGCCTTACGTCAGAAGTTCCCTGAAATTCAGGGGCCGCGTAAAGATGATATTTGTTATGCCACTCAAAACCGCCAAGATGCCGTACGTGATCTGGCTGAGCAATGTGATGTTGTATTGGTTGTGGGTTCACCGAACTCTTCGAACTCGAACCGATTACGTGAATTGGCTGAACGGATGGGTAAGCATGCGTATTTGGTGGACAATGCCGATCAGTTACAGCAAGAATGGTTTAATGAGCACACAAAAATTGGTGTAACTGCAGGAGCATCGGCACCTGAAATTTTAATTAAACAAGTAATTCAGCGCTTACAAGATTGGGGGGCTAAATCTCCGCAAGAGTTGGATGGTCGTGAAGAAAATATTACATTTAGTTTACCAAAAGAGTTACGTATTCCTGTAACTCAGGCATAAAGTGTTAATGACTTAACATTCTGAATTTTTTTAAGAATTGACAGATAATTGCTTTTTGGCAATTATCTGTTTTTTTATGCCTTTTATCCTTATTTGTGTTTGTTTTGTAATTTAATTAGATATTATTTTTAATAGGGTAAAGTTTGGCGCGCCTTGGGGGGAGTATGCAGAAAAATAATGGATTTACGTTAATTGAGCTGATTGTGACGATTGCTGTTATGGCGATTATTGCGACTTTAGCTGCGCCTTCGTTTGGGAATTTAATTGAAAAAAGAAAATTAGATGCTGAAACAAGAGAGTTATCTTTTGTGTTAAGTGAAGCTCGTGCTCAAGCAACAACATTGAGGTCCAATGTCACCCTTAAATTTCAACATGGTCAAAATACTTCAATTCTAAAGTATTGGGCTCCAAAATCAGAAAATATCATATTAGATAATACTGCAAATGATGTTGATTTTTCAGATGTCGTATTTACACCTATTGGACAACCGTTACAGCGGACAAAAACTATTATTGATCCAGCAGATTCATCTACTAAGGTCGTGAGAATTCCGTTGAAATTTTCATTATGTAATCCTGAAATAAAACAAAGTAGAACGATTTCGGTATCGATGAATGGCACTGTGACAAGTATAGAGTCGGGGCAATGCTAATGAGTTCAAAAAATATAAAATCACAACATGGCGTGGGACTGATTGAAGTACTTGTTGCCTTGCTTTTGATTGCGATTGGAATTTTAGGTTTTTCTGCCTTGCAATTAAGAGCAATGGATGCAGCAAATGAAGCGGCTGATAGAACCTTCGCCATTAATATCGCACGTGATTTATCTGAGCGAATGAGAGCAAATAAATCAGGTTTTGATCAATATAAAACTTCTATTAATTCGAATAAAATCAATGAGACAGGTTGTATAGGTACTACAAGTTCATATGCTCCAAACTGTAATGCTGAAAAAATGGCTAACTTTGATGCTTCTGAAATAAATAAGAAGGCTACTGCCAATGGACATATCGTAAGAATAGATGCTTGTCGTGGTTCTACATTAAGCTGTGTTTATGTAGCGTGGGGCGATACAGATATAAAAACATCTATTGATCAATGTGTTTCTACAAGTGGAAGTTATGTTGCTAATGCTCAATGTTTAGTTATGGAGTCTTACTAATGAATAGAGGTCTTCAAAACGCTAATAAAGGCTTTACTTTACTTGAATTAATGATTGCCTTAACACTTGGTCTAATTGTTAGTGCAATAGCAATTCAATTGACCTTAACGGCCCAAAAAGGTGTTTCAAGTCAGCAAGCTATGTCTAATTTACAAAATGATGCTTTGTTTGGTTTGGAGGCGGTTGTTAGGGATATTCGCCTCGCAAATTTAAATGCTTCAGATGTCGTTATAAATGACAGCGTTCTGCATGGTGGTATTGTACTTGATGCGAAAAATTATACTTCAAAAAGAACGGGTGCAGGACTGGGTGATGTCGAGCTTGTAGATGCTTTATCACTAGGTAATATAGAAAATACATCTAATTTGTCGGGTGTAAAAAGTGATCAATTGGTCATTCAATATAAAAATATGATGGAAGATCAGTTTGATTGCGAGGGTGCAAAAATCCCAGTAAATACTTTTGTGGTTCAAAAGTATTTTGTTCGTAAAGACAGTGCTAAAAATGAACCTAATGAACCTTTTTCTTTGGCATGTAAAGCATTTACTTATACAGGTGATGAGCCAGCAAAAATCGATTTAAGTGGAAATGGCGAAATTATAATTCCTCGAGTGGATTATTTTGGGGTTATGTTAGGCGTTGCTAAGGATAAATGTGTTGATACAGAAACCGCAGATGCCTTGATGAGCTGTTTTGGTTATATCTCAATAAATGACTATATGGCATTAACAACGAAGCCGCAAATTGTAATGTTAAAAGTGGGAATGTTAGTACGTTCAACGAATTCTACAGGTAGTAATGATTTATTTAATGAAGATAAATTGTATGAAATATTAAATGTAAATTCTAAATTGAAACCTAATACTAAAAATGACCAATATATGCGCAGCATTGTGACTCAGACTATTGCTCTAAGAAATGGTTTTGGCATAGAGAAGCAGGAATAGGAGTTGCGCCATGAAAAGTATTAATAATTTAAAAAATCAGTCTGGTGCAGTTCTTATTGTTGTACTGATCATGCTGGTTATTATCGCCATTGCGGGAACCTGGGCTATTCGCTCAAGTATTACTTCACTCAATATTTCTACCAATGCTCAAGCTCAATCTTTGCTTATGCAAAACAGTGACTCAGTGTTTTACACCTTAGAAAATAAAACGAGTGACGATTTGACATTTGCTCAAATGCGGATTGGTGATGGCATGTTGGCTTATGTGTTGAGACCTGAAAACAAAGGTAAAGAGCTGGTCTTCTGTATTCGTGGGGCTGTGACTGATAATTTTTCGGGTAGTCGTATTGCGAGCTCAGTTTATTGGGTAGGTAATTCAATTATGAATACTGAGTTGGGTGTTAATGGTTTTTGTAAGGTTGAACGTGGTGATTTTATTAGCGGTCGTCAAGCTGTGATGACACAGGTTTCTATTCGTGCAGCAGATGCCTCTCGTGATTGGGAACACATGATGGAAGGTGATGATAAAGAAAGTTCAAAAAGTACAGGTATTCAAAAAGTAGCGATTACTTCGACATCTATATTGCCAAATTTAGGGAATGCAAGCCTTAAACAGGTGAGCGGATGTTTATCAAATTACACGAGCTTTGTAGATCCTCTTGTTAAAAATGACACAGTTACCGACTGTCTATCCCAATTAAATGTCCCATATAGCACTCAAGAAATGGAATATAGTCTGCGCTCGCTGAAAGCTAGCTCGTAGGAGATGAAGAGATGAAAAATTTAAATGTTCAAACCCATCCTCTACAGGGTGAAGCTAAAGTAGTTAATAAACTTAAAGTTTCTGTATTAGCAGCATCGATTACATTATTGATTGCGCAAAGTACTAATACGTATGCAAGTGATATTGAAATTTATACTAAACCTTCCGCATCTGCGAGTTCGGGTGTGGTTGTGATGATGTTAGATACTTCGGGTAGTATGGATGTATCTAATGTTGGAACAAATGCTTGTGATATTCCTGAAGGTGCAACAAATATAAAATATGATAAAAATAGTAATTCTTATAAGGAAGACTTGCCTGCGCCTGCAAGTTATTCAAGAAGATTTTGTACAGCTGATATACGGACTTATTACTATAGGCAAGTCCCTAAGAAAGTTTGTGATTGGTGGCAATCGTGGTGTACACCAGTCCCAACAGAACAATGGTATTCATGTGGAGTAGGAGGTGCTTTTAATACAAATCTCTGTACAACATTATTAAGTAGTAAACCATCTATAGATGGTTTTACTAAGAATAGTGATAACTATTACTACCTCGAAGAGAAAAATAAAAAAATATACGATCGGATGAGTCGTTTAAAAGATGCTTTGTACACTCTCGCTACAATGCCTGTATATAATGAAACTACAAAAAGTGGTATTAAGTCCGATGTGAAAATTGGCATTGGCACTTTTCCATATGTGGCAAGTGGCGAAAATAATCTTAGGGGGTATATTCGAATTCCTGCAGCAGCGTGGGGTGCTGTGGGTTCCCCACAACGTGAGAAAGTATTAGCATTAATTAGAAATACTAATTTTAAAGGTACAGGTGGTACACCAACTTCAGCAGCTTATGCTGAAGCTGCTGCTTATCTGTTGGGTACAACCACTGGTGGTGGTACATACAGCGGTATAAATTTATCAAAAACAGCAGATGCAGCTCTAGTTTCAGGATCTAATTATGTTTCTCCATTGGATAAATCTGCCGGTGCAGCAGAATGCAGTGGTCAGGGAGTGTATTTTTTAACAGATGGGCAACCACAAACCTTGGAAACAAGTAATACCGCTACGTTAATGAAAAATGCACTTAGAATGAGTGCTGATTATACTTTTAGTAGTGGGTTATCTGGGGGGGCGAATGATGGGGTTAATTTGGGGAGCTATTGGAGCCCTGTGTATGCTAAATCAGATTGGCGTGCAATCGGGTCGTTCGCGAAATCACTTAATGATCCTGATGTGATAAAAAAAGCTTTAAATGTAGAAGAGGCTAAACGTAGTGTATTAACTGCTGTAGTTGGATTCGGTAGCGTGTTTGATGGTACCTATTCATCAATGAATAAAGATGCTCAAAATGCATACGACTGGGGCTTAGCAGCAGAAGATGGGGGGGAGTATGGTGAGGGCGGGTTTATTGCCGCTAGAGAGTCGGAAGAGGTAGTGCGTAGTTTAAATGACTTTATTGGTAAGGTAGGCGGAGCTATCCCGAGTATTAGTACCGGGTCATCGACAATTCCTTTAGACGCTCTCAATCCTGAAATTATTCAGCCTTATTCATATTTTCCACAGTTTGAACCAAAAGTAGATGATGATGCAAAACAACAGTTATGGTTTGGTAACTTAAAAAAATTCCATGTCGTTAATAATGGAGTGTTTGCAGATGAGGCAGGAACGAAGAAAGTTGTCGTTGAAGTAAATAAAAAAAGTAGTTTACAAGATGTACGAGATATTTGGGCATCTGGTGATGCTCCAGAAGGTCTAGCTGTTTTTGCAAAATTTGGTGCTTTGGCTAAGCTGCCTTTAGGTACTTTGATTACAGCAGATTCCAAGATTACAGGGCGTAATTTACTTACAGATTATGAATTTGATAGTGCAGAAAGTGCAGGTAATCAAATTAAGCAGAATTTAGGGTTAGTACGAATTACACATCAATATACAACTGATGCAAAAACCAAGACTGATGATGCCAATCGTATTAAAGGACTCATGGGGCTGCTGGGATATAATATTTCTGATGCCAACCAAGATTTATCTTCTGTACCTGCTGAAATGCGTCAGATGGGAAGTCTACTGCATTCTTTACCTGTTTTACTCACTCAAGAAGGTGAAGCTGTAGCGAAACTAAATGCCGATAAGAAGGTTATAATTGATACAGAAGGCCGTAAAGATTACGTACTCTTTGGTACGACACAAGGCTTATTACATGTAGTTGATGCAGAGTCAGGTGTGGAAAAATTTAGCTTTTTACCTAAAGAAATGGCAGAAAAGCAATATGAATTATTTAAATATGGTGCAGGCACTTGGAATCATGGTAAAGATGGGCTTTATTATGGAGTAGATGGTGAGTGGACTGCTCATACCGTATACGTAAGTAAGGATGATGGTACTTTAACCGTCGATGGTGTGGCTCGAAATGTTGTCGGTGGTGATGAAGGCGAAAAAGAAAACCTAAAGGGTAAGCAATGGGTTTATGGTGGTCTGCGTATGGGGGGCAGAAGTTACTATGCGCTCGATTTAACTGGTTTGAGTAGCTCAAATTCATTTGTACCCAAAATTAAATTTCATATTGATCCAAATACTGGCACGGTAAAACGTCAGCGTGTAAAAACAAATGGCGAAAAAGAGCTAGTTGTAAAGCATTATCCTGCTGTTGAAAAAATGGGACAAAGCTGGTCAAAACCAAAACTTGATTATGTAAATTGGAATGGTCAACGTAAATTAGTTATGTTCGTGGGTGGTGGCTATGATGCAGGTGGTGTGAACGGTGATGGCTTACGCGATGTAAATGGTGTGCGTACAGGGTATGATGGTTACGAAAAATATGATTACAAACAAGACAATGAAATTGGCGCTGGCGTTTATATGTTTGACGCCGACAATGGAGATCTACTCTGGTATTCGAGCAAGACGAAAGCTACAGCAGTTGATACGGATGACATAAAATACAGTCAACCAGATAAATATACTCAAGATGATAACTTGCAATATAGTGTTGTAAGTGAAATTAAAACAGTTGATCGTAATAATGATGGTATTGTTGATCATCTATATTTTGGTGATCTTGCAGGTCAAGCTTTCCGTGTAGATCTTAATAAACCTACCGATCATGGATATACATTTGAGCCTCAAATTACCCGCATTTTAAACTTAAATAATAGCAACGGGAAAAGTCCTAGATTTTATTTACAACCTGTGTTTACAGCGCACCACAGCACGAGTAAAACAGAGGGTGGTAATATTGTAATGGCTACCTTTATTTCAGGGAATAAAAGTTCGCCATTACTGGGTACAAGTGAATCCCCGCAAAAAGATGCAACTGGTTTAACTATGGATGCTGTATATGGTATTTATCAATACGATATTCTTCCTACTGGTGAGTATTATCCAGATAATACTTCGTCTGAAAGTAAAAATAAGGATAAAACGCTTTCAACTGATTCTGTAACGGTTGACCTTAAAAAACTTATGCCGTTAAGTACGATTGTAAATGATAAGACGGCAAAGACTATGCTGGGTGCAAAAATTAGCCCAACCAATGGTTGGGGTGGCTGGTATTATCAGTTGAATAAAAATTTCGATGAAGGTGCTGAGGTTGCTGGTGTTGTAAAAGGAATTACACCTTTGGTTGCGATGGAAGGAAATCTATATGTAACACTTTATGATTCATCAGAAGCCGGTTCTACTGAAACTTGTGGAGCAGGTGTAAAAGGACAAAGTTTTACCCAAAGATTATGTCTACCTACTGGTGTGTGCCAAGAAAAAGCAAATTTTAAATATAATTTAGGTTCAGGCATTGTGAGTTTGAATGTTGGCCCAATGTCAAGCAACAAGGGTAATAAAGGTATTATCATTCCAGATCCAACGCGTGCAGAAAATATGAAGTGTGATGGGGAAGATTGTCCTAATCCGGGTAATCTATTTATTCCAGCTGGCGGCGCTTTGAGATTTATCCCACATCGTTGGTATGAGCGTTATTCAACGAAGGGGCAATAAAATGAAAAATGATTCGTTGCTGTCATCGAAGAATACTAAAGGTTTTACATTAATAGAATTAATGATTGTTGTTGTGATTGTCGCAGTGCTTGCGGCAATTGCACTACCTTCATACCAGCTTTATATTCGTAAGGGAAATTTAGCTCAAGCGCAGCAAGAAATGCAAAAACTAGCTGAGCAACTTGAACGGCATAAAGCCAAAAACTTTAGCTATAAGGGATTTGATGCGGCTTATCTTTATAAGGATAAGGCTGGAACCTTAAGTAGTAACTTTGATGTTGCTGCTCAAGAAGTTCAACTCCCATTGGATACAGCCAATCCTAGATATAAAATATCAATAATTGGTTTTTATGCAGTAAATGAGTATTCAAAAGATGAAGAAGGAAAAATTACTGGAGTAAAGGAAACAGAAATTAAATTTGATAAATTAAACAAAGTAATAAATTTTGATAAAGCAACGCAATCGGATATGTTTGTCATTGGTAGCAATTGGGCAATTCAGGCAGAAAGTCTAGATAATCAAAATTATAAACTATTGCTTAATAGTAGGGGGACGAAGTGTATGAATAAAAAAGATTATACAAAAGTCACCTATCTTACATGCGGTACAGAAGATGAGGGAGCTCAGTCATGGTAAAACAAGGATTTACATTGATTGAAATTATGGTTGTTGTAGCAATTATTGCGATTTTAGCAGCGATAGCATATCCGTCTTATACTGCCTATACAATTAGAACAAATAGAGCTGATGCTCAGTCTGAATTAATGTTCATTGCGCAAAGAATGACGGAGTATAAAGGAGTAAATGGTTCCTTTAATGGGGCAACTGTTCAAAAGTTATATGGTCAAACAACTATTCCCAGAACCAAAGCCTTATATGATGTGTCGTTTGAGCCTTCAGCAGTTGAAGCAACGAAATGGACTTTAGTTGCTAAGCCAAAGGTGTCAACAATGCAAAAAGATAATGGATGGTTGTGTTTGAATTATAAGTCGCAACGTTATTGGGAAAAAGGCATAAATAATTGTAACGGTCTTTCTGCCACCTCTAACTGGGACGGCAAATAACCTCAAATTCAAAATTGTGGATAAACACTTTTTGATCTTTCATTCAGGGCAAATTTCACGTAAAATATTGCCCTCTATGAAAGGGGTTTGAAATGTATCGATGGTCGGTACAGGGATAATCCGTAAAAACTATAAGGTTCTATCATGGTTGTTATTCGTCTTGCACGCGGTGGTGCTAAAAAACGTCCGTTCTATCAAATCATTGTGACTGATAGCCGTAATGCACGTGACGGTCGTTTCATCGAACGTATCGGTTTCTTCAACCCTACAGCTCAAGGTAAAGCAGAAAAACTTCGTTTAGATGCTGACCGTTTTGCTCACTGGGTTTCACAAGGTGCTCAACCTTCAGAACGTGTTGCTTCTTTAGCTGCTGAAGCTAAGAAAGCTGCAGCTACTGCTTAATTAGTAGTAGGTTGCCCATGACACCAACACAGAATGTTCCCGAAGATCGTATTCAGATTGGACAGCTACGTTCAGCATATGGATTAAATGGGTGGCTCTGGGTCTATTCCAATACAGAACCTATGAGCAATATTTTTGACTACCTCCCTTGGTACATTGAGACCAAAGCAGGTTGGCAAACAGTAGATGTAAAACGTTGGAAACCACATGGCAAAGGCTTGGTTGTTTCGCTAAAAGGTGTGAGTGATCGTACCGCAGCAGATAACTTGGTTGGCGCAAATATCTGGATTTCTAAATCGCAACTGCCTCAAGCAGGCGTGGACGAGTATTACTGGTCAGATTTGAAGGGCTTAACAGTGTTAGGTCTTGGAGAAGATGAACAAGAAGTCAACCTCGGTCAAATCCACGAATTGTTTGAAACAGGTGCTAACGACGTGATGGTAGTTCGCGCTACTGCTGACAGTGTCGATAGCGAAGAGCGAATGATTCCATGGCATAAAGATGTAGTACAGCGTGTTGATCTCGAAGCTGGTCGTATCTACGTAAATTGGGGCGTAGATTATTAATCCTTTAAGGATTGACGCAGCAGGAAAATAGAGGAGTCTGCGATGTTTTTTGCAGTCATTACGCTTTTTCCTGAAATGTTTGAAGCGATTACAGCCTACGGTATTAGCGGGCGCGCAGCAAAACGTGACATTGTGCAAGTTCATTGTATCAATCCACGCGAATTTGCTGAGGGCAACTACAAAAGAGTGGATGAACGTCCATTTGGTGGTGGTCCAGGTATGGTGATGATGGCTGAGCCATTAGCGAAAGCAATTCATCGTGCCAAAGAGCTTGCCAAGCAAGCGGGTGCTGTTCATGTCCCTGTGGTGTATATGTCGCCGCAAGGAAAAACCTTAAATGAACCTGCGGTACAAGATTTCGTCAAATATGATGGATTGATTGTATTATGTGGTCGTTATGAAGGAGTTGATGAGCGTTTGATCCAACAATATGTTGATCAGGAATGGTCAATAGGCGATTACGTTTTATCTGGTGGTGAACTCCCTGCGATGGTTTTATTGGATAGTGTGATTCGGAGACTTCCGGGTGCAATGTCTGATGAGCAATCACATGTGCAAGACTCATTTGTGGATGGTCTTTTAGATTGCCCACAATATACCAAGCCAGACCATTTTGAAGGTTTAGACGTTCCTGAAGTATTAAAATCGGGACATCATGCCAATATTGAGAAATGGCGGTTTTTGCAGCGATATCAACGCACTTTAGAACGCCGACCTGAGTTGGTTGAAAAAGTTGAATTGACCAAGCAGCAAAAGAAATGGCTAAAAGATTCTCAGGTTTAAATTTTTTAAATCTTATATTAGGCTCTTTATGCATTGAAGCGGTCAAGCATAAAGGGAAAGTCAATCGGGTCTATGCGCTTTAGCCTCTAGCCCCAGCGATGATTAGACCTCTTCTAACTCGCATAATTGGAGATACCCCATGAGCGGTAAACATCCTTTAGTACAAGCTGTTGAAAATGCACAGTTGAAACAAGACATCCCTGCTTTTGCTCCTGGCGACACAGTAGTTGTTCAAGTAAAAGTAAAAGAAGGTGAGCGTGAACGTCTTCAGGCATTTGAAGGTGTTGTAATTGCTAAGAAAAACCGTGGTTTGAACTCTGCGTTCACAGTACGTAAAATTTCTAGTGGTTTCGGTGTTGAGCGTGTATTCCAAACTCACTCACCAATCGTTGCTGGTATCGAAGTGAAACGTCGTGGTGACGTTCGTCGTGCTAAACTTTACTACCTACGTGAATTGTCTGGTAAAGCTGCACGTATTCGTGAAAAATTACCAGCTCGTAAAGCAAAATAATTTGTCTTACAACGCTGTAAAAAAATGCGCCTTTAGGCGCATTTTTTTATGCAAGAAAGAAAATTATAACCCTTGAAGTTTCAAACGATTGGCATGTTGACGGTAGACTGAAACAGGGTCTGGTGCAAATAAGCCTTTCAAGCCTAATACTTGATTGACTTCATCGAAATGGTTCCACTTATAATTATCACGGATGGTTTTACCCAATTTACTGCTGCATTGGCTCACTAAGCCATCGTTCGGTTGTCCGCTAAATGCAATTGGCCCCATTGCGGTAAAGATCGTGTCTGGATCAAGTAAGTTGGTGGTGTTGGAAATACCTGTCCATGAATAGAAGCTAATGCCATTGGCTACACTTGGGCCATCAGCACATTTGGTTGCAGGCATACCCAGTGAGAATTTTGCATTAAAGGCTTTGACTCCTGGTTGAGACATACTATAGATCGATGCTTTAAAATTTGACGGTAGATTCGACTGCTGGGCGAAGTTAATCACTGGGGTCATTAAGGCATCCATAACTGTCGCTAATACGCCATTTAAAATCGGCACACTCTGTACTAAATCCGCCACAGGTGAACCGTCATTGGTGCCTGCGACTGTACTGACAGAGGCAACCAAATCAGGTCGTACACCAGCAATATATCGAGCCGTAGGACCACCATGTGAATGACCAATTAAATTCACTTTGGGTTTGCCAGTAATGGCAACTACTTGTTCAACTTGGTCTAACAGTTGTTCTCCACGAACTTCAATGGATTCCAACGGGGAGATTTGTGTCGCAAAGGCCGTAGCTTTATGGCTTGCCAAATCGGGAAGAACTTGATACCAATAATCCAGACCAAAAACGGCACCGCCTAAGCGGTTAAAACCAAACATCCCGTGTACAAACACTAGGGGGTATTGGGTTTCAGCATAATTGTCGATGACTTTTTTGGTGGTCGCTTGCTGTATACCCAATTCAGCATGCGTTTGGGTCACTGCCATACTTGCAAGGAGCGTGGCGCAGAGCAATTTTCCTTTCATTTTTCATTCCTTTCTTTTTGTTTTGGTATTCAAACTGTGATTTAGTTCAGTTTGGAAATAGACAAACTCGTCTATTTGACAATTTTTATTGTCATTAAGGATTATAAAAAAAGAAAGTAGAATGTGCGAACTAATCGATGGAATGAAGATGATTTTGTAAATTGATTAATGAAAATATCATTAAACCCTGAATTTACAGGGTTTAATGTATAGCTTTACTAAATTATAAACCTTGAAGTTTTAAACGATTGGCATGTTGACGATAAACGTCGACAGGATCTGGTGCGAACAACGCTTTGAGACCAAGCACTTGGTTGACTTCATCTAAATGGTTCCAGTTGTAGTTATCACGAATGGTTTTACCAAACTTGGCACTACAGCGTGATACGAGGCCATCATTGTCTTTTCCGCCATCGATCAGTAATGCGGTCACTTTTAGGGCTGAGTCTAAATCTAAAATATTGGTGATTTGGCCCACACCTGTAAATGAATAGTTATAAATGCCTTTTTCCACGCTATTGCCATCAGCACAATTGGATTTAGGCAAGCCCAGAGGGAATGCGGTATTGTACTTTGCAGAACCCGCTAGCGTTAAACTTGAACCACCTGCCAATGCATCATGAGGGTAAGTCTTTGGATCTAGACCTTGCGCCCAAACGATGGTTTTAGAGACAAAATTCACAGCTCCAACCAAGGGTGCTTCGACAGCGGTGCCTTCAGCTTTTAAAATTAAGTCTGCAACAGGGGATCCTTGATGAGGTCCTGCAACACTGGTTAATGAAGCCACCACATCTGGGCGAACACCGGCAACATAACGAATCGTTGGTCCACCATGACTATGTCCAATTAAATTCACTTTATCCGCACCTGTGAGTGCTTGGATTTCAAGAACTTGTTGTAGAAGCTGTTCGCCACGCACTTCGGTAGAGTTAAAAGGCGATACGCGAGTTGCCCAAACATTTGCACCATTTCGGGCAAGATCAGGAAGGATTTGATACCAATAGTCGAGTCCAAATGAGTCCGTACCAACGGTAATAAAACCACCCATACCATGGTTGAATACGATTGGATATTTGGTCTTTGCATAGCTGGAACTAGCTTTGGCAGTGACTTGGGTTGCTTGCGATGCAGATACATTACTGATGAACGTAGCTGCAATTAAACCTGCTAAAAATGATCCGTATTTCATGAGCGATCCTCAATGTATTATTGTTTTATGACAATATTTATTGTCACTTCTAATAAAGCAATAAAGATCACCTGTTGCAAATTGAAAAAGATTAACTGTGACGCTAAATGTAACAAAATAAAAGAGCACAATTTATCAGATCGATAAAAGCAAATAAGAGGGCCGAAGCCCCCTTATTGCATTTAAATTTCAACGATAAGAATTAAAGTCCTTGCAGTTTTAAACGGTTAGCATGTTGACGGTACAGCGCCACAGGGTCTTGGGCAAATAGCCCCGTTAAGCCGAACATCATATTGGCTAAATCGGTATGGTTAAGTTTGTAGCTATCGTTAATGACTTTACCGATATAAGCGCTACAACGTGCAACCATACCGTCATTGTCTTTATTGCCATAAGACAATGGCCCGAGTTGCATCAGGATCGTGTCGATATCAAGTAGATTCGTGGTTTGTGCAACACCAGTCCATGAATAGTACTGAATTCCTTTGCTGTCGACTTGCTTTAAGTTTTTGCTGCAATTTTCTGAAGATGCCAAAACACCGTCAGCTACAGCAGATTTTGCAACCGTACTGTTAAATGTAGCAGAACCTGTTTGTGATAATGATTTCATTGAAGCATCGAAATCAATTTCAAGCTCTGGTTTTGCCTGACCCAAAGCAATCAGTGGGCCGACAATATAGTCACCTAAAATATTAAAGGCAGTGCGAGAAAGTGAGTTGCCTTGAATATCATCCGCTACTTTAGAGCCGTGATAGGTTCCTGCAACACCTGTAATAGACGCAATGTACTGTGGTTTTGTTTGAGCAACATACAATACAGTTGGGCCGCCATGAGAGTGACCGATTAAGTTAAGTTTTGGTTTCCCTGTAATAGCCAAAACATCTTCAACTTGTGCAATTAACTGCTCACCACGATGTGCTGTGGTATTTGCAGGAGATAATTGCGCCGCGAATACGGTTGAGCCATTTCGTGCCATATCTGGCAAGATTTGGTACCAATAATCTAGTCCGATGGTGTCGGTGCCGATACGTGACCAACCGAGCCAACCATGCACCATTAAAATTGGATATTTGGTTTTTGCGTAGTCAGATTTTACCGTTTCCTTCACCTGGAGGACGCTAGGCGCAGCTTGAGTGCTTGCCGATATACTCATCGCTAAGCCTGCAACTGCAGCTACAGAGGCCATCTTGGCCGTGTTTACTAAAGATCGCATAAATGTTCCTTGATCTGATGTTGTTTTTATTACTTTTTAATAATGAAAATACTCTCTGTTTTTAAGCAACATCTTTGTGATTGGCCAGGCCATATCTTTGATTTTAGAGAGTTTGAATAGACAAAGATGCCTGGTCATTTTTTCATGCTCGGTTTGAAATTCCATGTCATTTTAGGACATGGACGGCGTTGAGGTGACAAGTATATTTATATACATTCGTCTTTTATTTTTGCTATTTATTTTAGTTGTTATGATTTAATAACTTATTGAATTAATTTATTTAATGCTTACAAGTAAGAAAATTGTAAATAAAAAAGGACGTCCAAAGACGTCCTGTTCACTACTTAAAGGGAACTAACTTTTGGATTAAAGTCCCTGTAATTTTAAACGATTGGCATGTTGGCGATAGAGCGCAACTGGGTCAGGTGAAAATAGGCTGCGTAGACCAAAGACCATATTCACTTCATCTAAGTGGTTGTGATTGTAGTCATCACGGATTACTTGTCCGATGTGGGTGCTACAGCGTCCAACCAAACCGTCATTGTCACGATTTCCATAGGCCAAAGGGGCAAGCTGACTAATCACTGTATCTAGTACATCTAATACATTTGTGGTTTGCGCTGTACCTGTCCATGAGTAGTAATACACGCCATTGTCGACTTTGGCACCCGACTGATTGCAGTTCGCAGCCAGTGCTGCAGTTGGAAATTTTGCATTAAATTCAGCAGAACCTTTTTCACTGATCGCGGTAAGTGATGCATCAACACTGTTGGGTAGACTCGAGTTGCCTTCAGCCCAAGTAATAATCGGTGCTAAGAGTTGATCGCCAAGGACCCCAAAGACTGAGTTAATGGTTTTATTTGCTTGGATTTTATCTGCGACTAGAGAGCCACGATAAGTGCCTGCAACCCCAGTCACCGAAGCCACATATTCAGGTTTGATCGCTGCAATGTAGCGAGTTGTCGGTCCACCATGTGAATGACCAATGAGGTTCACTTTGGGTTGGCCGGTCAGAGCAAGAACTTCTTCGACTTGAGAGAGCAATTGCTCACCACGGACTTCTGTCGACTCTAGCGGAGAAACTTGGGCAGCAAAGGTATTGGCCCCATTACGAGCTAAATCTGGCAAAATTTGATAAAAATAATCCATGCCAAAGCTGTCAAAACCAATGCGAGTAAACCCGAACATACCATGGGTAAACACAATCGGATATTTGGTCTTGGCATAGTTTGCCGAGCTGTTGGCGGTGACATGTTGGAGTCCTGCCGCTGCTTGGGATTGTGTGCTGGCGATCATTGCTGATGCAGCGATGATTGCGCATAAAAGAGCTTGTGGTTTTTTCATCATTTCATCCTGAAATTGAAGTTGTTTTTAAATTGTTGTTTGCAGTTATTCTGCGAAAGGTAATTTTCCACCTTGATCATGCACAGATTCAAAGGTACTGACGCGGAGCTGATCTTCCTTCGATTTAAAATGTTGATTACGGAGTTGCTGCACCGCTTGTTGTTTAGCACTGTCACTCATATTGCTTTTCACAATGCTGTCACGCTCTGTGAGGTATTGATTTACGCTAGATTTCCAAGAGCTGCGCTGGCTGTCTAGATTTTCAAGGCGTTGAGTAGCTTCTGGACCCACTAAATTTAACCGCATTTGATGGATTTCTTCGCTTGAACCACCACGGGCTTTAATGTCTGCTGTGAGCTTGCGTAAATCTTCAAGTTTATTGATTTGTTCCAGATTTTCTTTCCAATCTTCTGGGAGTTCATCAAACAGGGCTTTTAGTTTTTTGGCTTTTTCTGATTCAGACAGTTTTTTGTCATTTACTACTTCCATCCGTTTTAGGGTGTATTCGTGATAAGTATTTTCCTTGCCAAATAAACCTTCAATTTCATAATCAGAAAAGAACTGTTTTCTTAAATTCTGGGTGCTGCTGTAGATCGAGCGATAGTATTGTGGTGATTCTTTGTCGTCGCTTGGTGGCTGTAAATGACCTAACTGTTCACGATATTTCATATAACGATCCCACAAATCATAAATTTGGGACAGCGCAGGTTCTTTATGACCTTGCGCAATGTAGGCTTTAAAATCCTTTTTAATTTGATCTATCGACTTTTCACCATACTGAGTAATGAAATATTCAAAGCAATTCCGTGTTTGTTCATTCACGATCAAACGGTTTGAACCATCCATACTGATTTGACAGTTAACTTCCGTGTCTTGTTGACTTGGACTGAGCAGCGAAGAACCGCTTGTTGCTTGAGCCGTAACGCTTTCGCCCTGAGCTAAAGGCGTATTTTGTTGTTGAATCGATTGATCTGAAGGATCATTTTGTGATGCTTTTGGCGCAAGCCAATATATGAATGCAGCAACTGCGATAACGACCAAGGCTATGATGAGCCAAAGTTTATTTTTTTGCATATCCCAATGCACCTTTATTCCGTTTTTAATTGTTTTAGAGTTCTAAATGCGAACTCAATATGACATAAAACGCAGATAAAAACATAGAAGAGTTGTAAACGTTAGAGGTGGGTTGTTACCATTGCGCTGTTCCTGTATTAGCCAAATTTTGACATGAAAAAAGCCTCTCCTAAGATCCAACGTCGTCCTGTACATGGTGTATTTCTTTTGAATAAGCCATTAGGTATTAGCTCGAATGCAGCCTTACAGAAGGTTCGTTGGCTGTTTCGTGCGCAAAAAGCAGGGCATACTGGTGCGCTTGATCCACTGGCTTCAGGTTTATTGCCAATTTGTTTGGGTGAAGCGACGAAGTTTTCACATTTCTTGCTCGACTCGACCAAGCGTTATCAAACCACCGTCTTTTTAGGACACAGCACCACGACGGGTGATGTGGAAGGTGAGGTATTGATGGAACAAGCTGTACCTGTTTTGACCGAGGCATCTATTCAGCAGGTACTGGCACAGTTCGTGGGAGATATCCAACAAATTCCACCGATGTATTCTGCGCTGAAAAAAGAAGGTCGCCCGCTGTACGAGTTGGCGCGTAAAGGCATAGAAATTGAGCGTGAAGCACGTCCAATTTCGATTTATGCCATCGAGTTATTATCATTTAATGAGAATAGTATTACACTCGACATCACCTGTTCCAAAGGCACGTATATTCGTGTATTAGGCGAAGATATTGCCAAAGCATTGGGTACTTTTGGACATTTAACCTATCTACACCGTATTCAAACGGGTCATTTTGATCTTAACCCAAGCTTTACCATTGAATATTTAGAGAGTCTGTCCGAAGCTGAGCGTGAAGCATTATTGCTGCCGGTGTATTCACCTGTCGATCATTTCTGCAAAGTGCAAGCGCCGGAAGGTCGAGCTGAATATTTTAGTCGTGGAATGGAAAGTAATATTGAGCATGCTGCGGAAGCGCAGGTTTTGGTATTTGATGGGGAACGTTGCTTAGGTCTAGCGGAAATTACCGATCGTAAGCGCTTAGTACCAAAACGTGTATTAAATCTTGAATAGTCATCAACAGCCACTGAAGCCAAATTATGGAAATTGAAATCATCTTAAGCCTGCTATTTTTTGCATTTTTTGCTGGTGCAATTGATGCAGCTGTTGGTGGTGGCGGACTGATTCAAATTCCTGCCATTATGAATGCCATGCCGCACTTATCTCCAGCGACCGTATTTGGCACCAATAAGTTGTCTTCGATCTTTGGTACGGCTTCGGCGTCCTATTCTTTTTTACGCCAAGTCAAACTCCGTTGGAAATTACTTGCGGTCATTGCAAGCTGTGCATTTGTTGCTTCCTTTGTGGGAGCAGCCTGTGTATCAATGATTCCAAAAGAAGTCTTACGTCCTTTCGTTTTGGTCATGTTGATTGTGATTGCAATTTATACCTTTGCCAAAAAACAATTTGGTCAGGTGCATGTACGCCAAGAACTGACTCCTAAAATCCTCGGTTTTGCCGCTATTGGTAGTCTGATGATTGGCTTTTATGATGGCATCTTTGGACCTGGCACTGGCAGTTTCTTTATTTTCTTTTTTATTCGTTATCTACAAGCAGATTTTTTACATGCCTCTGCTTTGTCAAAAGTCGCCAACTTAACCACAAATCTAGCTGCACTGAGTTTTTTTGCGCCCACTGGCCATGTGTTATTTGCGATAGGCTTAATGATGGCTATAGCAAATATTTTAGGCTCGATCGTTGGTGTACGTGCGGCGATTAAATACGGCAGTGGTTTTATTCGAATTCTATTTTTGATTTTGGTGAGTATTTTGATTGTACGGTTGGGTTATCAAACCTTTACGGGACAAGCTTAAAACAAATCTTAACAGAGCGTTGCTGAATTCTGTCGCTGAAATGATTAGTATGAAAATAAGCGACTCGTTTGAGTTGTGGATAATAATTAAATTTCATAATACACAATTAGCTAAGCATCAGAGGTCATCACTACAATGAATATATTTGAAGCTTTACGCCAAAGTCATGAAAAGCAACGTGAACTTGCTGAAAAACTCATTCAAACATCAGGGGATACACCTGAGCGTCGAGATTTATTTGAGCTGCTCAAAAATGAGTTATTTGCTCATGCTGTTGGCGAAGATCGTTATTTTTACATCCCGTTAATGATGACTGATTCAGGCTTAAACATCACCCGTCATGCATTGGCAGAACATCATGAGATGGATGAATTATTAGAGCAACTGACGGAAACTGAATTTAGTAATCCAGGTTGGTTGGCGATTGCGAAAAAATTATCTGAAACGGTACATCATCATTTGCAGGAAGAAGAGCACGGCTTTTTTCAGCAAGCAGGTAAAATCTTAGATGAAAAACAAAAGGAAAGTTTAGCCAAACAATATTTGGCGGAATATAAGAAATACAAGAAAGCAGATAAAGACAGTTTGACGGGCTAAACGCAAGTGAAGCCTGAAGACGAATGCAAAATCAAAAAAAAGACGGCAGAGGCCGTCTTTTTGTTTCAACTATAAATATAAAAATTTAGTCTGATACGCTGCTCGGAGTATTGCGAGAGGAACGTAAAGTCACCCCGACGGATGCCAACATAATGCAGACTAAGGCCACCCATTGCCACGTCCCAATATTTTCGCCAAGCAGAACCATACCTGTAATGGCAGCTAATGCAGGCGACAAACTCGATAAAGTCCCATAACTAAGTTTACTGAGGATTTTTAACGCTTTTAAATCCAGTGCATAAGGTATGGCCGTGGCTAAAATCGCAATTAATAAGGCTTTCGGCCAATATTGGGTATCGAGTAGGGCGGGTGCATTGTTATATAGTCCAATCGGGAGCAAGGTCAGTGTGGACAGTGTGATGGCAATCGTTAGCGCATGCATACCAATATTTTGGTGTACGACTTTTTGCCCGAAATAAATATAGAATGCCCAACAGAGTCCCGCTGCTAAGGCATAGGCTGCCCCAAGTATTGAGAAATTACCATCATGAGCTTGTCCCCAAGGCACCATCAAGGTAATGCCTAAGATTGCTAAAAAGACCCAAATATAATCACTGCTGTTTTTAATGGATAACAATGCCAGACCCAAAGGGCCAATAAACTCTAAACCCACGGCAATGCCTTGTGGCAATTTACCCAGTGACATATAGAACAACACATTCATCAAACAGAGTGCCGCGCTATAGCAGAGCAGATCCCACCATTTTAAAAAAGACAGCCGTTTTAAAATGTGCCATGAACGAAACATTAAGCAGATAATAATTGAAGCAAAACAGAGTCGTAAAATGGTCACACTGAGTGGATCAAGCACCAAAAATAATTGCTTGGCGAATGATGCACTGATCTGATAGGAGATCATGGAAAGTACCATGAAAACGACTGCTAATAATTGTGAGTTTGGCATGCGGCACGCTGTGGTGGGGGGAACAAAGTACCCCAATTTTTAATTCTGCTCAGTATAGCGGTTAATATTGAATTATTGATGACTTTTCAGAGGCAGAAATGCAATTTGCAGGTTTTGAATTTAAAAAAATTGAATATAAAAAATCGTCTTTAAATCGCCACCATTTTTAAATTCAAAATAAAAAATGGAGATATTTTCAAAAGATTAAGGCGGTTTGAATTTAAATTGATTTGGTCTTTTGCGTGGTATAAGTACAGCCAATCGAAGCACTGATAATCACTGCTAATGCCAACCATTGTGTCCATAACAATTGTTCATGCAAAAAGATAAAACCCGAGAGAGCGGCAACAGCGGGTTCCAAACTCATGAGTGTACCGAAACTCAGCGCAGTCATGTTACGTAGCGCAATCATTTCTAGAGTAAAAGGTAAAGCACTAGCTAAGGTCGCAAGTGCAATAAAATACAGCAGACTACTTGGCTCAAACGCCTGTGCCGGCATACCTGCAAAGAGTGCGATGGGCATCAAAACACACATGCCGACGAACATGCCTAAGCAAACGGTATGATTGCCTGAGACCCCTGACGGTTTTTGACCAGCCACGATATAGAGTGCCCAACACGCACCTGCGCCAAGGGCGAGGGCAATGCCCAAGGGATCAAGTCGTTGTGCAGCTTGGTCAAAAGGAAAAAGTAGGATAAGGCCTAAAATAGCCAGTCCGACCCAAATAAAGTCAAATTTTCGGCGTGCAGCAAATAGTGCGACACTGAGCGGACCAATAAATTCAAAAGACACGGCAATGCCGAGCGGGAGACGATCAATCGACAAGTAAAATAGCATATTCATGCCTGCAAGAGCACAGCCATAACTGATAATCGCAGACCATTTGACTTGTTTAAAATTGATCTGCCAAACTTTAAAAATGATCGCCAAGATTAATGCACCGAGCAGTAAACGCATCGCGGATACGGTCAGGATGGGAAACTGACCAAACAGGTACTTAGCGAACGAACCACTGCTTTGCATACTGATCATTGCAATAAGCAAGATCAGTGGTGCTTGTAGAGCAGGGGTAATTTTAAAATTTGGCATAGACTAAATTTTTTTCGATGACTCGAATAGCGGGAGATTGGCAAAAGCCAGATTTTAAAAGTCTACTACAATAAAAAACCACAGCCCGAAGGCTGTGGCTTCAGTGTCTAATTAAATTAGAACAATACGCGAACGCGGATGGTACCTTCAACTTCGTGAAGAGTATCCAAAGCTTCTTTAGATGCAGTTGCATCAACGTCCATTACAAGATAACCCACATCACCTTTAGTCATTAAAGACTGACCAGAGATGTTGATACCGTGTTCAGCAAACAAGTTGTTGATTTTTGAAAGAACGCCCGGCACGTTTTTGTGGATGTGAAGTAAACGGTGTTTACCTTCAGTCAACGGTAACGCGATTTCTGGGAAGTTCACTGCAGATAAAGTCATACCTTTATCAGAGTAAGCAACGAATTTTTCAGCAACTTCAAGACCGATGTTCGCTTGCGCTTCCATCGTAGAACCACCAACGTGAGGGGTTAAAATCACGTTGTCTAAGCCACGAAGTGGAGAAACAAATTCTTCACCGTTTGCTTTTGGTTCTTTCGGGAATACGTCTACAGCCGCACCAGCAATATGACCAGATTTGATTGCATCAGCAAGATCTTCAATGATGACACATGTACCACGTGCAGCATTGAGGAAGATTGCGCCTTCTTTCATTTGAGCAAATTGCTCTTTACCGAAGAAGTTACGTGTAGATGGAACGTCAGGAACGTGTAAAGAAACCACGTCTGCATTCGCAAGAAGTTCACCCATAGAACCGACTTGACGTGCATTACCCATTGGAAGTTTAGTTACAGCATCGTAATAAATTACGTGCATACCTAAACTTTCAGCAAGTACAGAAAGTTGCGAGCCAATCGAACCGTAACCAACAATACCTAAAGTTTTACCACGAGTTTCAAATGAACCAACTGCAGACTTGTTCCAACCACCACGGTGAGTTGAAGCAGATTTTGCAGGAACACCACGAAGTAATAGAATCGCTTCAGCAAGTACTAGTTCAGCAACTGAACGCGTATTTGAGTATGGTGCGTTAAATACTGGAATACCGCGAATCATTGCAGCATTTAAGTTCACTTGGTTTGTACCGATACAGAAACAACCCACAGCAATCAGTTTGTTCGCCGCTTCAAAAACTTCTTCAGTTAATTGAGTACGTGAACGAATACCAATGAAGTGAGCATCTTTAACCGCTTCTTTCAACGCTTCACCCTCAAGCGCAGTTTTACGGTAGTCAATGTTGGTGTATCCAGCAGCATTTAGAGTGTCGATTGCGTTTTGGTGAACGCCTTCTAACAACAAGAAACGAATTTTATCTTTAGGTAAAGAAAGATGTTGGCTCATTACGGCTCCGCTACAAAGGCCAAATTTAGTGCGCATATAATAGCATAGGAAGTCGCCTGATATACATTTCCTTTATGACTGACGTCATGGCTATTTTGGCGAATGATGAGTCAATATTTTTTAGATTTGGTCTAATTAACTTGGTCATATTCCTCGTGACATTTTGAAATCACGTTTTTCTTTGGGTTTTGTCAAAAAAAGCCCAGTTATAGCTTATAATGGTGCCGCTCAAAATCATCATGACCAATTCCCTGACATTTTGATGCGCTCTGTTTCAGGCTTTTTCCCTTGAAATATGCGTTACCGCAGTTTTGACTGAATGAAGTCTGGACCTTTAAAAAACTTGTTTACTTCTTGCAAGGTCTGAAAACGATGAATGCTCCAGTCGCTTTAACCCCAGAGTTATTGACCCAATTGACCGCTATTGTTGGCGAAAGCCGAATTAAAACCGATGCGGATAGTCTCCAAAATTGGGGTCGTGACCATACTAAGCACTTCGATCCAAACCCGTCGGTCGTCGTTTTCCCTTCAAGCACAGAGCAAGTTCAACAAATTGTTAAGCTGGCAAACCAATTTAATGTCGCGATTACCCCAAGTGGCGGTCGTACAGGTTTATCAGCAGGTGCTGTGGCTGCTAACGGTGAAATCGTGGTGAGCATGGACAAGATGAATCAAATCTTGGAATTCTTCCCAGCTGACCGTATGGTTCGCGTACAAGCAGGTGTAGTGACTGAACAACTTCAGAACTATGCTGAAGAACAAGGCATGTACTACCCAGTTGATTTTGCATCTTCAGGTTCATCACAAATTGGCGGTAACATCGGTACCAATGCCGGCGGTATTAAAGTGATTAAATACGGCATGACTCGTAACTGGGTGTTGGGCATGACTGTGGTTACTGGTAAAGGTGACATCCTGCGCTTGAATAAAGGCATGATCAAAAACGCGACGGGTTATGCACTTCAACACTTATTTATTGGTGGTGAAGGTACGCTAGGTTTAGTGACTGAAGCTGAAATCAAACTTGAACGTCAACCCCATGACTTACAAGTGTTGGTTCTCGGTGTGCCTGATTTTGATGCGATTATGCCTGTTCTACATGCCTTCCAAAAGAAAATCGACCTGACTGCATTTGAGTTCTTTGGTGAGCTTGCAATGCAAAAAGTATTGGACAATGGTCATGTTCAACGTCCATTTGAAACACCATGTCCGTTCTATGTATTACTTGAGTTTGAAGCACCATTTGAACCGATCATGGATGCGGCAATGGAAATCTTTGAACATTGCATGGAACAAGGTTGGGTACTGGATGGCGTGATGAGCCAAAGCTTAGACCAAGTACACAGCTTATGGCGTTTACGTGAAGACATTTCAGAGTCAATCGCACCGTTCACACCATACAAAAATGACATCTCAGTTCTAATTACACATGTGCCTGCATTTATTAAAGAAATTGATGCAATTGTGGAAGCGAACTACCCAGACTTTGAAATTTGCTGGTTCGGTCATATTGGTGACGGTAACTTGCACTTAAATATTTTGAAACCTGCGGATTTAAGTAAAGATGAATTCTTTGCAAAATGCCAAGTGGTAAACAAATACGTATTTGAAACTGTGAAAAAATATGACGGTTCAATTTCTGCAGAACATGGCGTGGGTATGACTAAGAAGCCTTACCTCGATTACACACGTTCAGCAGAAGAAATCGAATATATGAAAGCATTGAAAAAAGTATTCGATCCAAATGCAATTATGAACCCAGGTAAATTGTTCGATCTTTAATTTTTTAAAGACGATTGGAAACGCATCTTCGGATGCGTTTTTTATGGCTATAGCATGCTTTTTAGCCGCCTATGGATGAGAAACAGCACGGTGATTTTGTGGAGTGAGGTACTTCTTTTACATTGCTTAAATAGTGTTTTGGACAAATGTTCGGCATGATAGGTCTGAATAATAAATTTGAGTTGGTTCTATGTATCGTTTAATTGCTGTGTCTGCATTGTGTGTGGGGATGTTGGCGGGTTGTGCGACAACGCAGAAAATTGTGTCTAAAGTCGGTTCTTCTGCTACGCCACTCGATCAGGTATTAAAAGAACGTCCTGATTTGCGTAAAGAGCTGTCGACTGTGGAAATTCGTCAGTACTTTAACCGTGTTGAGTCGCCAAATGCGGGGCAGGTGAAAGTGACGGAAACGGGTTTGATGGATGATTCAGTGAAATCGGTTCGTACTATTTATAGTTTTAGATTGGTGGATGGTGACTGGCAGCGTGTAAATACACAAAAGGAATATCAGTGCCAACGTGGTAAAAATACTAAGACTTTCCAATCGGCGAAGTGTCCTTAATAAATCTTTGATTTATAGTTGAAATTTAGGCATGTGTGCCTCATAAAAAGCGTATCGATTGATGCGCTTTTTTATTGGGGTAAATAAGAACAATGAATATTTTAATTGTCGGAAACGGTTTTGATTTATCACATTACTTGCCGACGAAGTATGACCATTTTATGGATGTGATGAGAGCAATTATTAAAAAAGATTTAGGAAAACCAATACAAGATGTTTTTAATAATTCAGTTGATACATTTCCAGAGTTAATATCTAAAGTTTTGGATATAAAAAGTGCATTAGATGAAAAAAGTTATCAAATGAATTTTAATGAACTTTTTTTTAAATCAAGAGATATTAAATTTATTAATAAGACTAAACAAATCTATGATACAACGGCTATTGTTGTTGATTTTGAAGATTTAGTGGAATTTCAGTATAAGTTGAAACAAAACTGTTGGTTTCAGTATTTTAATAATCATGTAGAAAAAATTAAAACATGGATTGATTTTGAAATAAAAATTGAAGAGGTTTTGGGCTCTTTTGGAAAATTAATTAATAGTATAGATAGCAATAATTTAGATTTTAATAATCTTGATCTTAATCTATATGATTTTTTAGATAAAAATTGTATTAAAGTGTTGGAGCATTTTCCTATTTTTAAAGAAGTTGGTGGTGTTTATAAAGTTAATGGGAAAAATTTTGCTATGCCGAAACAATTATATTTAAATTCAAAATTTTGTCATGGTGAAGCTGTTACTAATGGATTTTCATCTTCATCATTTTTAGAGTATTTTAATAAGGCAGTTAGACGATTTTATTGAGATTTTTAATTCATATTTGGAATTAATTATAGATAAATTAAAACCTTTAAAAAAATTAGAACTTTTCATGGAGTCTAAATCATTGTTAGAACTAGGCGAAAACTGCTGGATGGAACCGAATGTAATTTATTCTTTTAATTATACAAATACATATCAACGCCTCCATAACTTGGTAAGAACTGAATATTTACATGGAAGTCATGGCGAAAATCAAAACATTGTTTTAGGTATCTCTGATTTAGACGATGATACTCTAAAAAAAATTAAAGCATTTGGTTTTACTAAATATCATCAAAAATTATTTAAAGATACAGATTATTTATTTTTAGATATCTATAAGAAAAAAATTAAACAGCATAATTTAAAGATTGAATATTTTGAAAAAGATTTTGGGGATAGTGATCCAACAGCGAAGAAATTAGCAAGACAAAATTTAATGGATGTTGATAGTAAATTAAATTTAAACGTTCAAGTTTGGGGACATTCGCTAGATGTTTCTGATAAAGATTATATTATTGATTTATTTAGTTTAAATGATGATATGGACCGAAATGTCCGAGTAATAATTTTTTATTTTGATAAGCAAGCAAAATTTTCACTACTCAATAATCTACTCGCCATTTTAGGTAAAGACAAAGTAGAACAATGGATGAAAAATAAATGGCTAGAGTTTAAGCCTAATCCCGAAGTGAAATTCGAAGTTGACTCAAACTTAGAAGAAGCATCCTAAAACTGTGACACTGAAATCCATTTAGCCTATCGAATCAGCTATCTTTGGTAGGCTAAGATCAAACGATCCTAAATACACTTAAAACAATATGAAAACCCTCGCTTTTATTCACGTCAATGACTCAGGCTCACCGGTCGGTGACTTTGCTCCAGTGACTTCAGTATTTTCCCATTATGAATTGGGCAATACCGTTTCACCATTTTTATTGCTCGACCATTTAGGGCCTGGGGTGCTGAAACCAACCAAACTGAAAAAAGGTGTGCTGGAACACCCACATCGAGGGTTTGAAACCGTCACCTTAGTGTTTAAAGGCGAACTTGAACATCATGATACGACTGGCGGCGGTGGTGTCATCGGAGAGGGCGATGTGCAATGGATGACTGCTGCTTCAGGCATACAACACGAAGAAGTTTTTAGCCAAGCCTTTGCACAGCGGGGTGGAGCATTTGAAATCTTGCAACTTTGGGTCAACCTGCCTGCCAAAGATAAAATGAATCCTGCACGCTATCAGAGCTTAGTCAAAGCTCGTATTCCTGTAGTGGATTTAGCAGATAATGCAGGTTATGTACGGGTCATTGCAGGGCATTATTTAACAGCCCACGGCCCCGCAGAAACACATACACCTATGCAAGTATTTGATGTTTTTGTCAGAGCCAATCAAAGCATCACACTGCCTGCACAGGAAGGGGATACCACGCTGGTATATTTACGTTCGGGCAAACTAAAATTTACTGAAACAGATGAACCGTTAAATGCACAGCATATAGCAGTTATGTCGAGCCAAGGAGAAAATGTCGAATTGACGGCCGGCGAAGATAGCCACATGTTGTATTTATCGGCGCAGCCTTTAAATGAACCCATCTATGGGCGAGGTTATTTTGTGATGAATCATTTTGCAGAAGTCATGCAAGCCTATGAGGACCTAAAACAAGGTCGCTTTATCCAAAAAGCAGACAATGAAAAACCATAAAAGTGGCTAAGTAAAAAGACCAATACAACGCCAGCAAACACTGTTAAAATAGTCGGACTCAAACCGACAGATCGGTTCGTTGAAGTTCATTTTATCTCTATCTAGCGTCTAGTGAATACGACGCACATATGGCGAATACGCCGCAAATTCATTTTTAAAATTAATATTACAGTGCTCGTCATTGGGCTGAAGTGTCTCTCCCTATTTGTCATTTCTAGCTCGACAGCACATATTTGATATGTAGATAACAATGCAAAACGTACAAACCACAAAATTAAGTCGTGCCACCTTAATGTTTCCCTTGGCACTGGTTTTATTTGAATTTTCTGTCTATATCGGAAACGACTTAGTCCAACCTGCCATGCTTGCGATTACCCAAGAGTTTGGTGTGAGTAGTGCATGGGCACCCTCGTCGATGTCATTTTACTTATTGGGAGGTGCTTGTGTCGCTGCGATATTAGGACCTTTGTCAGATCGATTAGGCCGTAAAAAAGTCCTGTTAGGTGGTGTGGCATTCTTTAGCTTATGCTGTTTAGCGATATTGCTTACGCATAATATCGAAAGCTTTTTAACGTTGCGTTTTTTACAAGGTTTTGGTTTATCGGTTATTTCTGCTGTGGGCTATGCTGCTGTACAGGAAACTTTTGAAGAGCGAGATGCCATCAAAGTCATGGCGATCATGGCGAATATTTCACTACTGGCACCACTGATTGGCCCTGTCCTCGGTGCTTTTATGATTGATCACGTGTCATGGCATTGGGGTTTTATAGGAATCGCATTTCTATCTTTTCTGAGTTGGTTTGGTTTAAAAGCCAAGATGCCGACTCAGCACATCAGCATCCCAAAGCAACCGGTGGGTTATATTATCGATGACTTTAAACAGGTGTTAAAAAACGAACGCTTTTTGGCACTGACACTGGGTCTACCGATGGTGGCAATGCCACTGATGCTCTGGATTGCGCTATCTCCAGTCATATTGGTGGAGCAGCTAGGATTGAGTAGTATGCAATACGGCATGGCACAGTTTCCTGTTTTGGGCGGTCTGATCCTCGGTAATATTGTCCTGATTAAAATCATCGATAAATTGCCTCTAGGTCAGTCTGTGATGATCGGGCTACCGCTGATGTTACTCGGGACGAGCCTTGTGGTCATTGGGACGATGACTGAAAGTTATTTTCTGACCTTTCTCATACTAGGAATGAGCTTGGTCAGTTTTGGTGAAGGGATTAGCTTTTCAGTGCTCTATCGATTTGCCTTAATGTCGTCTGAAATGTCGAAGGGCACAGTGGCTGCGGCAGTGTCTGTGATCATGATGCTGACGTTCTTTGCCGTGATCGAAATCGTGCGTGTGCTGTATGAAAACTTTGGCCTTTGGGCCTATAGTTTGGCAGGCTTTACCCTCATTATCTTGTGGTTCAGCCTACCACGCTTGGTGGTGCGAGATATTATGCGACAGCGTAAATTAACGGGTGAATTTTAAATTCGAGTCCATGCCATTATAGAAAAAGCCCAATGCTGTGTAGAACAACATTGGGCTTTTTTATTTGCTCTATACCGTCTTAATTTGATGTTGCAGGTTGTTCTGCATTTTTTAATTTGCGATCGAAAATGAAAGGACCAAAAGGCAATATCGATGCAATTAAGCCCATTAGAAATACGCTGAGCGACCATTTTTGCTTTTCACAGACCACAAATAGCACCACCAAGAAGGCAATAAACAAGACGCCATGTCCCATACCGACGTATTTGACCAATATTGGATTATCCATCAGGTACTTCATTGGCATAGCAATGAACAATAATAATAAAAAGGAGATGCCTTCGAGTAGGCCCACAAAGCGTAAGGTCTTGATATTCATGCGAAGTCTAAATTCAAAGTGATTTCAGCCTTGAGTGTACCTGAAAGCACTGCAGGAACGAAGCATTCCCGTTGAAATAATTGATCCGCATATTGAATCTAAGTTGATGTATTTAAAGTTAATTCTGAGTCGTCTGCTCGGATTAACCTTCTAGATCCGTTAAGGCGTCTTCAATCGAACCCTGATCAAATTCATAGTTACAGCCGAATAAAATCATCGGGCTTTTTCCGGTCATTTCAGACAGGCTTAGTTTGTGATTGATGGCATGCAGATCATCTGTTTCAGCTTCCGTACGTAGGATTTTTTCACCACGGAAAAATGGCATATTGGCAAACATTGGATGCTGCTCAATGCCATATTTTTGGGCAAGTTTTTTCACATCGGCTTGTCGATAGATCGCGAATACTGCATTGGAAGACAAGCCAATCTCTTGGGTTGGCATGCCAAAAATTCAACAGGCTGCTTATTTTTATAGATATAAATAAACGGTTGATGTGGGTCATCATGGCGTTTCCAGCCCAATTGCCCCAGAGCCTTTTCATAATCGAGCAAAGTGTCATGGTAGGTGTCGTAATCGGCCTGACATTCCAAAATGCGCTTCAAATCTTGTGCTGTCGGTGCTGCAAAAACAGAAGACGCAGCTAAACATGAGGTCGCCACAATCGTAGGTAATATGAGGCGTCTAAAACCTAAACTAAGCATTTTCATCATGAGTCTCGAATGATTTTATTTAATTTCCGCCTGAATCAGCTGTGTTCGAAGCTGAATCAGTTCGGCTAATGTTTCTAATAATAAACTGATTTGCTTGAGCACCAGTTGTAGGTGATTAGACCGCATTTCTTCAGTGCTGAGTGTTTGAATTTCGAAAAGTTTTTGCTGAATTTTCTCAGGGTTGAGCGGTTTTTGCTGAATTAAGACGTCGTCTAGGGTGCTTTGACACCATTGCAGCAGTTCAAGGACTTGTTGGTCTTGTACCTGTTCACGGTGGCTCCCCAACGCAGAAATATAACTAAGTTGACTATGGCTATAGACCAAATAGCGAAATGCGTGTTGTATTAAGTTCTGGTCAGGATCAGGTTCAGTACTTAAACTAGAAATCATGCTCGACAGTTCAGTTTGAGCATTATGGGCTGAACGACGGGCACGCCGATAAGCAATGCTATTGGTTTTCCCATGGAGATATTGCTCAACTACGGCATCAAAATAATGAAGGGTCGCAGCAGAGCTTTTTTGAATGGTCTTGGAAATATTGCGAAAGTCCCAATCTGGCCAGATGACATTCACAGCGAACCATGCAATAAAACAGCCGAGTAGGGTATCAACGATACGCGGTAAAATAACCGCATAACCAGCGCCTTTTAAATTAAAAATCAGCAAGACCATTAAGGTTGCCATGAGGGTCGCCATGGCATATTTTTTGGCACTCAGATAGAAAAAGCATACGCCAAAAATAATCGTTAGCAGCAATTGACCTTCGACACTCGGCACAAAATACAAAATAGGAATGCCAAGTAAGACCCCTAATATGGTTCCCAAAGTCCGCATTTTTAAACGACTTTTGGTCGCAAAATAGCGCATCTGACAGACAAATAAACTGGTCAATAATATCCAGTAGCCATTTTTGGCAAAGGGCAGTAGTGAAATGGCATAGCCCATAGCAAAGACAAAAGCGATGCGAACAGCATGGCGAAATAAGGCAGATTCTGGACTCAAATGCTGTTTCAGTTTGAGCCATAAATCGTGCAAACCGTGAATGTCGTCGTCGAGTAAATTGAGGTTGTCGATATGCTGCTGATAGGCCTGTTGCTGTGAATGATCTAAATCCTGCACATGCGAAAAGCGTTCTTGCACACTGTCCAAATTACTCAAGATCAGCTGTAGATTTTTCACTTCTATATTTTGCGGATTATTGGCCATCCACTCCTGCAAAGAGGCATGCAAATGTGCCAGTGCTTGCGCAGTAATCGGATCAGGCTGATAGGGCTGTCGATGCAAAATGCAGTAGGCCAACTGTTGGCAAGCCTGCGCTTGTAATCGAATATTTTTTTGAAAACGGAAAATTAAATCGGTACGGCTAAAATTTTGATGAATTTGTTCATAGTGTAAATAATTCGCACTGGCCTGTTCGTGAATATCTTGTGCTAAGAAATATAAATTCAGCCAGTAGATGGTGTTTTTATTGGCCCTTGAGGCTTTTAAACGGGTGAGTAAAGAAGCTTTAGTCGTGTTTAAACTTGGGATGACATCACTGTTTTTGAGTGATAATTCATATAGTAAGTGTTCCACATTGTCGATATTATCTGGGTCAAATAAGCGTGCTTTTGCATTTAGTACTTCGGCGATTTGTAAAAAACAACGCGAAAGATTGTCCTGTACAGGTAGGGTAGGTTTAATCAGGTAAAAGAGAATCGAGGTCAGGCCATACCATAAGGCCCCTAGAACAAAGCAGCTAGGTTGAAAATACCAAGTGTCATATTCGCCCAAGCCGAACATGGTGTAAATCGACAGTAAAATCGTGCCAAAAGAAATCGTGGCATAGCGTTGCCCCAAAGCTCCTAATAAAATAAATACTGCACTGGACAGTGAAAGATACAAGATAAACAGCAGCTTATAGGGAAAGAGAAAATCTAAAATACTACTGACACTAAAGAAGAGTACGCAGACATAGAGCAAATTACGCAGTCGGATGCTGAGCCGGTCATCAAAGTCGGTGAGTGCGGTGGCAATCGCACCTAAGGTGGCGGGAACAATAAAACTATGAAAACCGAGAAAATATAATCCGAGCGTAGTGCCACTCAAAACAATACAAATTTGCAGGCAATACATAATGATTGCACTGGATTGAAACTGTTGAAACCAAGAGAGTCGCGTGTTCACAGAGTTATGAAGTATTCGAATGATTTTGTAAATTAGACTGAGCTTTTTTCTGTGAACTGTCAATTTTTATTCAATAGAAAAGCGGACTTAAAGTCCGCTTGTTCAAATCTATGCATAAGGTCGATTATTGAATCACACCACAGGCAATACGGTCACCGCCACCGCCTAGAGGTTTAGGGTCGTCAGAGTAATTATCACCACCAGCATGGACCATGATGGCTAAGCCTTGTACATCCGCCAATTTCAAACGCGGTGCAATTAAATTCACTTTTGCTGTGCCATCCGTTTGAACTTGAAGGATTGGTAAGTCACCCATGTGACCTGTTAGAGGCGTACCGTGGTGAGGTGCCGCTTTAGGGTTAAAGTGACCACCTGCAGCGAGTGCAGCACCCGCTTTTCCATCTTTTTCAGCAGGGGCACAAGAGCCTTTTTCATGAATATGGAAACCGTGTGGACCCGGAGGAAGCTGGGTTAAATTGGTATGAATAACCAAGCCAGCAGGGCTATCAACCAAGTTAATTTGACCGATGCTTTGACCAATACCTTGAGCAGTCACGGCATTGACCGTCACGGTTTTTGCATTCAGACCTGTAGACGTCGAGGTACTCGCACAGCCTGTAAACATCAGGGCACTGACCGCAGCAAGCGCACCGAATTTAAATAGTGAAGACATGTTTGGCATCCTGTCTGTTTTTATGGAGTTTCAACCATTGAAACAGATGCGGATACAGGATGACAGATAATTTAAGTATTTGATTGTAATATTTGTTTAATGAATTCAAGCCTGAATTAAGGTTGTTCAGGCTTATCATCTATATTGTCTAAGTCATGTGCCAATGTTGCTTTGGGCATCATGACGGCTTCAATTTGGGTTTCATGCAACCATTCACGCCAAATGGCTAACAATACTGCCAAAATCACTGGACCGATAAATAAACCGACAAGACCGAAACTGGCGATCCCACCCAAAACACCAAACATGATTAATAAGAATGGAATCTGCGTTGCCCCTGAAATCACTAAAGGACGAATCACGTTATCGGCTGTACTCACGATACATACACCCCAAGCCATGACGCCAATGGCTTCAATGGTTTGACCTTGTGAAAATAACCACAACGACACAGCGGTATATGAAATCGGTGGACCAAAAGGAATCAGTGCCAACATGAAGGTAATGATGGTTAATAACATTGGGTTAGGAACATCGGCGACAAAATAGCTCACACCGGCAAGTAAAGCTTGGGCAATCGCTGTGAGGCCGATGCCATACACTACGGCACGTGTGGTATCCGAAATAGTGGCAAGATAATGATGAATACGTGGCCCGATCACCATTTCGAGGGCTTTACTGACCTGACTTAAAATGGTTTGACCGTCACGATAGAAGAAAAATAAAGACATCACGGCAAAACACAGCTTAAAGATATTTTTACTGACTTCGCCAACCAAAACTTTACCGTAGTTCAAATGCCCCTGAATCCAAATTTGTACCGATTGAATAATACTGTTCGGGTCATTGTTCAGCTCATGCAGGGTACGACTGACTTCTTTACCAATAAACGGCAGTTGGCGAATAAAATCAGGCACATTGACATGACCCGAGAAGACCTGCTTTTGTAATTCAAAATACAAGTTACGGCCTTCATGTTGTAGCAAGAAGATCGCAAAAATCACCGGCAGACCCACCACGAGCACCACCAGTAAGATCATCAGCGCCGCACTTAGATTTGCACGATTGCCACAAAAACGATGCACCGATTGATACAGCGGCCAAGTCATATAGGCAATAATCGCTGCCCAAACAACGGGCACAATAAAGTATTTGAGTACGCTAAAGCTCAAAAAAATCAGGATAAAAAATAATCCGAACAATAAGACTTTTTGTAATGTAGGTGCGAACGTTGGCAATGCGTGCTCTGATTTTTTCATCATGTTGTGTTCAATCTTAACCGAAAAAAAAGCTCCCGAAAACGAGAGCTTGTTAACTTATGGTGAATATCTTTCAGGCTAGATCCTTGCAAGATTGGCCTTTATATCAGCGAAATGTGGAATGATGGGTTAAAACCACTCGGCTTCGTCTTCAATAATGGCATTGAGCACAGGTTGCCATTGTTGTTGCATACCGAGGTACAATTTTTGCGTTTTGTCAAAAACTGAAAGACCTTGCATGGCAAGTTGACCATAAGCGGTACGTTCAGAAATCCAAGCAACGGGCTGTTGTTCAACTTTATTGAAAAAATCTTGAATTTCTTTGGAATGAGCAGAATTGGGTTTAACACGATTGGCCAGTAATAAGATTTGGACTTTACCTTTACGAATCCGTTTAATTTCTTGCAAATGCTTTAAAAAACGACGGGTCGAGTCGATGTCAAAGAAAGATGGTTGTAGCGGGGTAATGATGGCATGGGCTTCACTGACCAACTGATCTGCATGTTCACCCGATAACGCACCCGGTGCATCGATAATTAGATATTCAATCCCTTTTGGTACATCACCAATCGACTTTTCATGACGCCAATCTAGGCTCTGAATCGGGGCGGCAGTCTCTGGGCGCTGTTTGAGCCATTGACGTGCAGACTTTTGATTGTCAGCATCTGCCAAGGCCACTTTATAACCTTTTTGCGCAAGTGCAGAGGCTAAACTGATTGCTGTGATGGTTTTGCCACAACCACCTTTTTGATTGGCAATTAATATCGTTTTCATCGACCTAAATAGATTTTATTCTGCTCATCCCTAGCATATCATTGTTTAATGCGGGGAATATGACAAAGAACCAAAGTCTAAGTTTTTTCTATACGTTTCGCTGTAATATCTTAAAAAGATTAGGAATTTTTAATGTCTGTCTGGATGGCCATGCTCATTGGCGCGTGTATTGGGATTGTACTGACCACCTTAATTTTAAGTGGCAGTCGCAATGGAAGGATTAAGGCAGAATACGAGCAATATATTGCAGAACTAGAATTGGAACATCAGCAGGCCTTGGCCCATGCACAAAAACGCAGTGTAAATACCAGTCGTGCTGTTTTAAAAGGCAAAATGGCCGAACAAATGGCGCCGATCATGCCTGAATTTCAGTATTTACCTAGCGATGCAAAGTTTCTCGGTGACCCGATCGATTATGTGGTTTTTGATGGCTATACCGACTTTCGTGATGGCGATGGCCTCGCTGAAGACATCGAAGTGGTGCTGATTGATATTAAAAGTGGTGGGGCACGTTTGACCAAAGGGCAACAAGCGATTGCTCAAGCCATTGCCGAAGGGCGAGTGCGTTTTGAAACCATCCGAATTGATTTTGAGAATATTTAAGCTCGCGTGATTCAGGCTCAGAACCGTCGAAAAGTAATAAGGACAGAATATTCACATGGAAAAACTCTTAGCGACTGCAGCCGTTTTTGCGCTCATGCTGTGGATATGGTCTGAATATTTTCGTGCCATTCCACATTTAGAGCAGACAGGTGTGCTGAAAAATTTTCAGGTCACAGCGACTCAGGCATTTTCCGGTGAATATTTGCTGTTGGATAAACGCTACTACAGTGCCAGTAGTCGTACATTACATCCGGCCGCACCGACCGTGGTGGGTGGCTTTCAAGACTTGGCGTATGTCAGCAATATTGATTTGCTACTGGGTTCAGGCGCAAATGATTTCCAGTCTTTAAAATATCATCTTGAATGGTGGCAGCAGAACCGCTGTTTTAACGTGCAAGCGAAAAACGTGCCCTCGACACAAGTTGAACAGCTCAACTCCGAATTGCAAAATGTCAGTGTGATTGCTCAATCCGAAGACGTTGCAAATCGTATTCGTCGTTTAAAATCAGGGGATCGTGTGGAGATTTTGGGTGAATGGGTGGATGTGCATTCCACCAAAACAGGGAAGTCGTATAACACCTATAATGTGTTGAATAAAAAGCCCTGTCATATCCTAAAAATTAATGCCATTCGACTAATCAAAGACTAGGTACTTTTAACTAGATTTGATTGTGCTTAAACATGGCCTTGGACGCTTTAACTCAACTTCCGTGCGCGGGCGAGCAACATGCGCTGTCCAATTTTTGGAATGCCTTCAGCATCAAAATACTGCGTTTCAAAACATTCAAACTGGGCATCTTCAAGCAACTTTTGCATATTACGATCCAGATGACAGCCATCCGCGACTTTCTTTTGAATGGGCGTCAATAAGTGTTGTAACTGCTTAATTTTCCCATTTTCATTGTGTTGTACATGCTCAACCAAATGAAATGTTCCTGTTGGTTTAAGGACACGGTAGATTTCTTCAAGCGCAGTTTCAATATCGGCAATGCTGCATAAGGTCCATGTACTCACGACATGATCTAGACTTTCATCTGCAAAGGGTAATTTTTCAGCACCGGCTAAAATATGCTGTACCTCAAAGGGTGCCGCATGTACACGTTCAGCAGCTAAATGAAAAATATCAGGATTGGGCTCAAGGGCAAAAACCGTATCAACATTTTGATAAAACGCTAAATTCAAACCTGTACCAAAGCCAATTTCGAGTACTTCACCAGACACGGCTAAAAGGAGTTCGCGTCGTTTATCCATCAGGCTCGGTACTTGCATGACTTGATTTAAAAGATGCGGAAAAATGTGTTGTTGATAAAATTTATAAATCATAGCGGGTATTGTTGTTGGCTTTTTTAAAGTGTAAATCATGTCTTTTTAATTTTAAATCATGTGGTAGGGCGTGGATATGGGCCAATTGACTGAATAACAGCATTTTGTTACCAAGTTCATAAGGTTTATGCAGACTGTGTGCGTAATATAGAGTTACAACTAGTAAAAACGACATTCATCACGCTCAACCTCGGGATTTTAAGCTCATGTTCAGGTTGGGGCATTATGTATAGATGAAGTCGGCTCAATTGCAGAATGAAAATTGAGTAATGTGAAGTATTACAGGGTAAGAGGATAACGCGATGATCAAGCGAATTGCATTAAGTACTGTGCTTGCAGGCTTTTTATTGAATGTCGGTGTCCAAGCGTCTTCAGATTATAATATTGCCAAAGGCTTAGCACCTGTTGCCAAAGGCCAGTCAATTTCTACCTTGAAAGAATTTAAAGGTGATTTCCGAATTTTAGGTTCAAAAACCTATCAAACAGATGAACAAGCAAAATTTTCTCCGATCGATTATGCAGTCAGTTGGGGCTTATTTGCAGAGCCAGAAATTGCTCGTACGATTTCAGTCAATCAATATGACCGTTTCTTAAACTGGAAAATGGATCGTGTTCCTGTACCGCAAAAGCAAGCGATGATGATGGTGTCGAATATGCACATCATTCCTGCAAACCCGCAAATTGCGAAACAAATTACTCAAGTAAAACGTGGCGATCTTGTGCGTTTAAAAGGGGATTTGGTTGAGGTGAAAGACAAAGATTTAGTTTGGACTTCATCTTTGACCCCAACAGATACGGGTGATGGGGCTTGTGAGGTTTTTCGTGTAAGTTCGATTCAGTGGATTGAAAAAGTCAAAGGCTAAACTTCGATTACATCGAGATTGTATTGAATTCGGTGTGCATTAGATTCAAGGTAAAATAATTTGATGATGAAAATGACGATAAAGAAAAAGTTTATTTTGAGTCTAATGATGGCGAGTGGTTTGGCGCTTGCTGGATGTACCAGTATGAGTTCAACTGTAGATGGGAAAACCCATGTATTTACTGAACAGCAAAGTTGTCCGACCTTGCTTGAGATGGATCGTGGACAGACTTTGGAAGTGCTGTTAAACGAAAATCCAAGTACTGGTTATGTATGGTCTTTGGCTGAGCAACCGAAACTTTTTAAAGTTGAAGAAGTGTTTCAGTCAGCTCAACAACAAGCTGCTGCGGATACTACACCAGTACTAGGCGCAGGCGGTCAAAAAACTTATCGTTTTACCGCAACGACTGCGGGTGAAGAATTACTACATTTGAAGCATGCACGAGCTTGGGAAAAAACCGCGATGGTTGAATGGACTTGTAGAGTTCGAGTGTCCTGATGTGAATCGATGATGAATGATAAAAAAGCCAGTATTTGTACTGGCTTTTTTATTGCAGACGAACTGATTTAGAACTTCTGCCTAGGCATTATTTCGCGCTGAGCGCTTGACCGTCAAATTGAATACCTTCCCAACCATTTTGCATAAATTGGCGAATGTTTTGGTGGTCAGTTGCGTCTGGTGTCGCCAAAACAGCAGCATAATGTTCAGCAAAAAGACTTAAGGTTTCAGCTTGGTTTAGACCATTCAATTGGGCAAAAGAAAATACTTTGGCACTGCCTTGATTTTCAGTCGCTGCATTGGCTTGTTTGCCATTGGTAAAAGCAGTTGGTGTGTGGTTATAACGCGCTTCAATAAATGCAATCACATCTGAAAATTTCGCAGTCCCTGCTTGAAGTTGATCTAATAATTCCTGAGCCATAATGTCCTCTTTCAATAAAAAATACCGCAAAGTGTTGCAGACTATAGCAAGCTTTGACCCAAACATTTAACACTATTTGCGTAAATTAAATGCGTGTATATTGAAGGGCGACCTTAGGCAGTCTGTTGCCTAAATTGTAGATACCAATGATGTTGAAGTAGGACAACTATGAACTGGCTTTTGGTCGCATGTGGCGGCGCAATTGGAGCAACACTTCGCTATGCAGCAGGACTGTTATTGGCCAAGCCAACAGTACTCTTTCCATGGGCTACATGGTGGGTGAATATTTTAGGTTGCTTTTGTGCAGGTGTGTTGTTTGCATTTAGCCAAAAATATCCCGTTCTACAAAATGAAGCACGCTTATTGCTTATGGTCGGGATCTTAGGTGGCTTTACCACATTTTCCAGTTTCGGCTTAGAAACCTTTCAACTGCTCAGACAAGGGCAAAGTGGGCTGGCATTTAGTTATGCCATTTCCAGTGTGGTGATTGGTGTCATCGTATTGGGGCTGGGATATTACTTATTTCATTCGATTTTAAAAATAGATGTTTAAAACAACGCTTGAAAACCACAAAATTTCAGACATAAAAAAAGAAGCTCAGGCTGGAGGAGGGGAACCCTGAACTTCTTTAATGTTTTTATTTTAAAAGAAAAAACTTAATCGAAGCTGAACTTATTGTGAGCGTTTGAAACGCGCAAAGCGTTTATTAAAGTTCGCAATACGTCCTTCGTTATTCACTTGACGTTGTTCACCTGTATAAAAAGGATGTGATGCACTTGAAATATCGAGTGTCACATATGGATAGGTCTTGCCTTCAAACTCTTTGGTTTGATTGGTGCTTAAGGTACTGCCAATCACAAAAAAGGCATTGGCATTGGTGTCATGAAAGAGCACTTCACGGTATTCGGGATGGATGTTGGCACGCATTCTTCTGTTCCTTAAATTTATTGATTAAAGAAATGTTATAACATAACAATTAAAAATGCAAATATTGCCCGAAATTTATCAGGCAATCAGCGCTTCATGTTCTCTTAAGCGCTAGGTGGGACCAACTCATCAAAGAGATCATTGAAATTGTCATTCACTTTCAAATGAATCAAATTCCAATAATGCCCTGAAACAGTCCGGTTCACCATCAGGGTGTCTGGCGACGGTTTAAACACATCCCAGTATTTAAGAGATGGCTTAATTAATTCTACCCCGTCATGGTGCGCTGAATTTTCAGCAAAGTCGTATTGTGTGGTCAGCGGACGCATCAGTACTTCAAGCCATTGCTCATACAAGTCCACAGGGAATTTACCGAGTTCATTGAGGGAATGTAGGGCATCGAGTTGCTGTTCCATCAGTGGAATATCGTGCTTGCGTGCAGCATTGATCAATTGCTTAAAGTGCGACACGATTTCAGGAGATAGGGTTTTCACACCGCCGTAGTCATATACGATGACTGAACCATCTTCACGAAAGGCGAAGTTGCCCGGATGCGGGTCACAGTGGAAACGTTTAAGGAAGAAAATTTCACGGCCTATAGCACGGAATAAGCGTCTTCCCAAGGCATTTCGGGTTTCTTGTGACCACGTACTGGCAGTTTCTATACTGTCGCCAAGCTCTAGACTTAGAGTCAAAATATGACGTGAAGAATAATCTTTATAGACCTGTGGAATAATGATTTTGTCATCCAGCGCACTATGAAAAGCACGGGCTACATCTAAGTTTTGCGCTTCAATTTCATAGTTCAATTCGTTGTCCAAACTGTCCTGAATTTCACGAAATAGCTTGTCTTGTAACTTCCGATCAATTTTCAATACGCCCATCAAACGAAGTGCAAGCCGAACTTGTTTTAAGTCACTTTCACAGGCTTCTTCGACACCCGGATATTGCACTTTCACCACCACCTGCTGACCATTAGGTAACACGGCTTTATGCACCTGCCCAATGGATGCAGCGGCAAAAGGTTGTTCTTCAAAACTTTTAAAAATCTGCGCGAGGGGCTTGCCGAGTTCTTGTTCTACTTGGGCCTTAATTTCAGCAAAAGGCATGGCTGGCGCTTGGCGTTGTAATTTACTAATGGCTTTTGCGACTTCAGGTGGAAAAATGTCTTTGTACTGCGAGGCAATTTGTCCGACTTTCATCACCGCACCTTTCATTTCACCCAAAGTGTCTGCAATTTGCAGACCGATGTCCTGAAAAAGTTTACTGCGAGATGCATTTTTCTGTTCTTCATCGGCAGTGATATTGCGGATGGAATTGGAAACGGTTTTAGTAGCAATGCTTGCCGTCATACTGGCAAGTTTCATAAAGCGACGACCCGGTGTGCTAGCCGTTTTTGCCATGTGATGTTCCTCAAGATCATCATTTATTATCTATTACCGATCATAGGCGACAAAACACAAACTGCCTACTTTAAATTGTTAAGACTTTATTTCCATTGATAAAATGATGGGCAAAAATGTAAATACTGAAAATAATTCAGGCAAATTTAAGCCACGTGCTGAATGGTTTAAAATATCGCGTCGCTAGAAGAGAACTGAACGATGAAAGTGTATCGCTATTTAACCGGTAAAGATGATGTCAATTTCTGTGCCCGTGTGACCAAAGCTTTAAATGAAGGCTATGAATTGTATGGATCACCGACCATGAGTTTTAATGGGACAGATGTGATTGTCGGGCAGGCGATCGTGAAAGACGTAGAGGACGACAGCCAAGTGCCACAAGGTTTAAAAAATGCCATCGAGGCGCTTAATTAGTTGGTTTTGGTGCTTTGCTTGCTTCACTGATGTTATGCCTGTAAAAGTATTTACGCATTTAAAAAAAGATTTTTAATTTTATTCGACGGAGTCTTTCATCTAGGGATTGAATAAAGGGATTAGCCTTCAGCTGGAGGTACTCTTACGAAACGTTGTTTCTCATTCGGCAAAATGAGAAGCGTGCTTCGCAAGGAAACCATCTTGCGGTGCAATGCACCTCACCGACAAAACTCGTTCGCTAGCGTCTAATTATTTAAAGTATCGCAAAAACATTTTTGATTAGAACTAGTCCTGTCTCAAACAATTGCAGATGACTTTTTTGTGTATCGTTCTTTTTTTGAATCAAATTGAGCAACTGATGTTACTCTGTAACATCAGTTGCTTCAGTTTTTTCCAGTTCTAAATGTGGACTGAGATATTTACTGCATTGGTTATGGTGTAAGTTTTCATTCAAGGTGATGAGGTTTTGCGTCACGATAAAATCCTGATCACCCGCAGAGGCAAACTTTTGATTGGCCTTGATGAAGTCCTGATAGGTATATGCCATACCAGACTGCTGACAACTTAACTTTAAACGTGCGGTATATGAGTCTGCTTGTTGTTCATGATAAAAGCGAAAGGCTGTCCAAAGTGCTTGATTGATGTAATCAAATTCAGGTTGTGATTGGACTTTGATGGGTGCGTAATACAAAGGAAATTCATGTCGGTTGATTGTTTGTTCAGCCTGTAGTGACATGGAGAAGCCCAAGCTCAGACAGAGACTCATCGAGCGAAATACATGGGACATGTTTATCTTCCTCTTCTTCGTATTTTTATTTATGGCATACGCTATGCAGCGTGTTAATTTGCATTAATCTTCTGCATAGCGTAGCCGTCTTTTTAAGTAATGTTTTAGATGCTTTTTTAGGGCTTATCCCGCTTGAGCTAAACGTTTATTCATCATAAATAAACGCGTAAGTAGCAGTATACATGCGACAGTCAGGCCCACAATCAGGCCAATCCAAACGCCTGCAGCACCAGTCGTGGTAAAGCGTGCAAGATAGATTCCGACAGGGAAGGCAATGATCCAATACGCGATCATGGTGATCCACATCGGCCCTTTAGTGTCTTGCATACCGCGTAAACACCCTGCGGCACTGACTTGCCATGCATCCATCAACTGATAGGCAATCGCGAACAAGACCAAATACACGGCAAGCTGAGTCACATCATAGTCATTAGTATACAGTGACACAATTTCATTACGTAAAAGCCAAAGCAGCAGCATGGTAATTAGGGCAAATACCGTCCCTGTCAACATACCGACTTTCTGGACTTTTCGCATCGCTAGCCAGTTTTTTTCCCCATAATAGGTACCGACCCGAATGGTCAGCGCAATCGCTAGTGACATGGGAATCATAAACAATTGCGAGGTAATCGAAATGGCGACTTGATGCGCGGCAATGGTGACTTCGCCCAAAGGACTCAAAACAATAGCGGCTGTACTAAAAATACTGACTTCAAAGAAAATGGCCAGGCCAATGGGAAAGCCAAGTTTTAAGATACGTTTGATCCATTCACTGTTCATTTTTTCAAAAGCAGCGAAAGGTTGGGTTTTTTGATAGGCCGATCCTTTGAAAACGTACATCGCCAAAGCAAAGAACATTAACCATTGCAAAATCGCGGTGGCAAAACCACATCCTGCAGAACCTAATTCAGGGACTGGGCCTAAACCATACATAAAAATAAAGTTCAGTGGAATTAACACCAATAAGGCCAGCAGACTCAGCACAGTGACTGGACGCGGATGCCCCAATGCTTCTGAGTAACCACGTAAAGCTGCGTACATGGTGACAGCAGGCATACCTAAACTAATGGCGTGTAAGAATAAGCTCGCCTTCGGAAGTAATGCTTCAGGGACACCAAGTAAAGGAAGTAAAAGCGGCATTGCCTGTAAAACCAGTGCAGCGATAATGCCAAGAAACAACGCAACCCACAAAGACTGACGGGCGATGGTGGCAATTTTTTCAGGCGTGCGAGCACCATTGGCTTCGGCCACCAATGGGGTGGTGGCAATCATAATGCCGCTAAATAGCAGCATGACTGGTATCCATAAGCCGACCCCGACCGCAATAGCTGCAAGGTCATTGGCGGACATGTGTCCAGCCATGATGGTATCAATGAGACCAAATCCCGCTTGCGCAAACTGCGTGATCAATATCGGGATCATTAAATGAAACAGTTGTTTTAATTCATACTTGCTGCTTGTTACAGCCGTGACAGTAGACACAGAATGTACTCATTTCTTGTGAGGTGCTTAGGAATGAGGTCTTAGCGTTGGAAAGTGAGAAGCACACCAATAAAAATCACCACGCCACCCAATAAGCGTTGCCAGTTAATCGGGGTTTTTTCAGTGCCGAGCAAGCCAAAATGGTCAAATACCATCGACATTAAGATCTGTCCAAAAATAATCAGACCGGAGAGGGATAAAAAACCCAGTTTCGGTGCGGTATAAATACTGATACTGATGGCATAAACACCCAAACATCCCCCCAGCCATAAATACCAAGGGATTTGAGCAAAACTTGCAAAGTCCGGTTTTTCGGCCGATTGAAAAAACACCATAAAGGCGAGGACTATTGTACCAACCAAAAAAGAAAAAAGGGCAGCTTGCAGCGGTGAATATAAATATTCACGCAATTGGCTGTTGATCGCTGTTTGAATGGTCATGGCGATACCAACACCCATCGCGAGCGGCAGTAAGTACAATAAATGGCTGCTTATTTTCATCTTCTAATCATCTAATTCTTCTTTAATTTTATTAGTCTACTGTATTGTGGATGAGTTTTCATAAGCGCTCTGATGCAGTCATGTTAAAATGCGCTTACTTCTTTTGTTCCTTTTGAGCATTTTCCTTGGCTGAATTAAATCCTGCAGTTGTTCCGTTATCTTTATACATTCATATGCCGTGGTGTGTGCGCAAATGTCCATACTGTGACTTTAATTCGCATGCGGTGCCGAATGGTGAATTGTCTTTAGACTTAGAACAAGAATATTTACAGGCGTTGGTTGAAGACTTTAAAACGCAAGTCGATTTTGCTCAGGGTCGCCTGATTCATAGTGTATTTATTGGTGGGGGTACACCATCGCTCATTTCATCCAAAGGCTATCAATGGTTATTTGCTCAACTCAAAGCGTTAGTGCCATTTGAAGCGGACTGTGAAATTACCTTAGAAGCCAATCCGGGCACGGTTGAGCACGATCCTTTTGCCGGTTATTTAGATGCAGGGATTAATCGTCTATCTATCGGTGTGCAAAGTTTTAATACCGACCAGCTGAAAAATCTGGGGCGGATTCATTCGAATGATGATGCGATTTCTGCCATTCAGCATGCAAAAGAGGCAGGTTTTGAACGGATAAATGTCGACTTGATGCATGGCCTGCCTGAACAAACCATTGAGCAAGCGCTTTTGGATTTGAAATTGGCTGTGGAAAATGGGGCAACACATGTGTCGTGGTATCAATTGACCATTGAACCCAATACAGTTTTTTTCCGCACAAAACCAATTTTACCTGTCGATGATGTGCTTGAAGATATTCAAGAACAGGGCGAAGCCTATTTAACAGCGCAAGGCTTTATCAATTATGAAGTATCGGCATGGCGTAAAGAAAAGCCGTCGGCACATAATTTAAATTATTGGCAGTTTGGCGATTATTTGGCGATTGGCGCAGGCGCACATGGTAAAGTGACCATGCCAGACGGGGTGTATCGTTTCCAAAAAACCCGATTGCCGAAAGACTATTTAGCCAAAGTACCTGCTGAACATCTTCAGTTTAAGCGCATCGAAGCAGCCGACATGCCTTTTGAATTTATGATGAATGCACTTCGTTTAAATCATGGGGTGGAAGCCAAGCTATATAGCGAGCGTACAGGGGAAAGTTTAGAGCCGATTGCCGAGTTATTGAACTCATTACGTGAACGTAAATTGATGGTCAATGATCCAACACGTTTGTCTTGTACCGAGCAGGGGCATATCTTTTTAAACTCAGTATTGGAAGAATTCCTGTAATGAAAGCTATGTCAAACTTGTTTTAAAATTTGAGCGACAAGTAATTTTTCATATTTCGAATGTAATTTGCAGAATGTGTATGAAATTATTCAGTTGATAATTGAATTTACATGGCATAAAGGAACTTCAGAAAATGAAATATATTTTAACTGCGACGTTATTAACTATAGCTTTGGGGGGTTGCACCGATAAAAAAGCACCATCAGAACAAAATGTTGCAACAGAGGCAACGGCCACAACTGCACAAAAAAACGATGTTGCAGTAGCTCAAGATGAGCAAGTGATTCACTTTACAGGGCCACAAGATCTAAGCCTTGAGTTAAAAACCAAAGATAATTTTGAAACCGCACAATTGACTGATAATTCTGATCGTGTGTATGAATTGAAACGAGGAGTTTCAGGAAGTGGTGTACGACTTGCCAACGACCAAGGTGTTTCAATTCACTTTAAGAACTTTAATGGTGTGAATGAAGGCACAGTTGAGTTGGTAAAAGATAAACCCATAGAGATTAAAGAATTTATTGCTGATAAAGCAAAGTAAATATTAAAAAAGACCGCATGAGCGGTCTTTTTTTAATTTAGCTTAACGATGTTTCGGTGGTATTGGCGGTAGTTTATGCTGCGAAACAGGTTTGTGTTGATTGCCTTTAAAAGCTACTGCCTTATGATTTTGTTTGGCAAATTTTGCATGAGCGTGTTGATGCTCTTTTTTCACTATTTGCGGCCCAGCAGGTTTGTGATGTGTTGCTTTAGGCGGTACAGGTTTTTTATCGAAGTATGGAGCAGGTGGTGGATTTTTATGATCGAATGCAGGCGCTGCCATTGCAGACATTGTCGCAGTTATTGCAATCAGACCAATCATCAATGAAGACATCAATTTTTCATGGTTACGCTCTCTATGAATCAATGAAGTCATCATAGGGGGAGGCTATGGAGAAGATATGAAGTTGTATGAGATACAAATGTAAAGCTAAAATTATGAAGTTAAATTTACTTTAAGTATTTAATATTTATTAAATAAAATTATGTTTTAGCGATAAGGTGTTCTATTTTTGTTGTAAAATACAACAATATTTCTCCATATAAAGTTCATCTTTATACATTGTTATTACCTCATGAAGAAATTAAGAATACTACTCGTAATTCCTATAGATCAAAATTAAAAGAGAAGACAAAAAAGACCGCCGAAGCGGTCTTTTTATAGAGTCATTTAACTCGGTTTAAAGCTTAGTAGTCAAAGCTAAAGTGTTCAGGAGCCAAAGAAGTCATGGTCTTCGATGGGTTAACCATTGCTTCAGCGTGACCTTGTGAGCGTGGTAATAGACGTTCAAAGTAGAAGTCAGCCACTTTGATTTTTGCTTTATAGAACTCAGGAACTTCTGCACCATTGCCTTCTGCTAATTTTTCAGAAGCTACAGCGGCTTGTTGTGCCCAGAAGTAAGCCATCATCACGTAGCCAGAGAACATCAAGAAATCTACAGATGCAGAAGATACGATGTCACGGTCTTTACGTGCAGCAAGCATGATACGAACAGTTAATGCATTCCACTGTGCGCAAAGCTTCGTTAAGTCCCACGCAAAACGACGCATGTATTTGTTACGTGCATGTTGACCACAGAACTTCAAGATTTCTGCTGTGTAGTCACGAATCACTTTACCTTTAGAGGTCAACAGAACTTTACGACCAATCAAGTCTAGTGCTTGAACACCGGTTGTGCCTTCGTAGAGAGTAGAGATACGTGAGTCACGAACGATTTGTTCCATGCCCCATTCTTTAATATAACCATGACCACCGTATACTTGCATACCATGGTTTGCAGCTTCATAACCCATTTCGGTTAAGAAACCTTTGAGAATCGGTGTGTAGAAGCCTAAGTGGTCATCATGTGCTTCAAACGCTGCTGTATCACCGCGGGTTAAAGCATCAGTCATTTTGTCCGCAATTTGAGCTGCATAGTAAATCATTGAACGGCCGCCTTCAGCGATCGCTTTTTGAGTTAAAAGCATACGACGTACGTCTGCATGGTGAATAATCGCATCGGCTACTTTTTCAGGATCTTTTTTACCTGAAAGTGCGCGCATAGACATACGTTCTTTGGCGTATGGAAGTGCGCCTTGGAATGCCAATTCAGCATGTGCAATACCTTGAATTGCTGTACCAATACGTGCAGTGTTCATGAAGGTGAACATTGCATGTAGGCCTTTGTGTTTTTCACCGATCAAGTAACCAATCGCATTGTCAAAGTTCAGCACAGCTGTTGCCGAAGCACGGATCCCCATTTTGTGTTCAATCGAACCACAAGTCACTGGGTTGCGTTCGCCCACTGAACCGTCTGCTTTCACAAGGAATTTTGGAACGATGAACAATGAAATCCCTTTAGTACCTGCAGGAGCATCTGGAAGACGAGCAAGTACGATATGCACGATGTTCTCTGTTAAATCATGCTCACCCGCAGAGATGAAGATTTTTGTACCAGAAATTGCATAGCTACCATCAGCTTGAGGTTCCGCTTTGGTTTTTACCTGACCTAAGTCGGTACCGCATTGAGGTTCAGTTAAGCACATGGTGCCTGACCAAGTTCCAGCAACAAGGTTCGGTAAATATTGGTTTTTCTGTTCTTCTGAACCAAATTGTAGAATGGTGTTGATACAACCTACGCTGAGACCCGGATACATTTGGAATGACCAGTTTGCTGTACCCATCATTTCAGATTTGATGAGATTCAACGACTGTGGCAAGTTTTGACCGCCAAATTCTTCAGGGAAAGACAGACCTTGCCAGCCACCCTGTACAAATTGGTCATAGGCTTCTTTAAACCCTTTTGGTGTTTTCACATCACCATTTTCAAAATGACAGCCTTCTTCATCACCCGTTTGGTTTAAAGGTGAAAGGATGTTTTCACAAAAATCCGCTGCACCTTCTAAAATCATGTCGACAGTATCTGCATCAGCAGCTTCACCATTAGACAAAGTTTTGTAGTGTGCTGGGTAATCGAGCACTTCATTCATTAAGAAACGAATATCGTGTAAAGGCGCTTTATATGCAGGCATAGTCTTAATCCTAATATCTAAATTTTTTTGGATTATCTGTATTGATGATTTGATTATTCATAATTTCATCCAAAAAACATTGATGAATACGCCCTTAAAAAATGTCAGAAAGGCGAATTGTAATATTTAACCAACATGTGAAAAGTAAACTTCTGATAGACTGGGTGTTGATCTTTTGATCATTTTTTTCTTTTAATAAATCATAAAGAACTTAGGTCTTTCGTACAATTATGCGATTAAAATATATAACACTTTGTTTACTGGGTTTGAGCATTACTGGGTGTGCTCAACATGTCATAAAAACCAATTCAACGGAGCAGTCTCTCGGGCAACAAGCCACTCAAGGCTTAAACGCAATGTTTGAAAATGCCAGTTATGACATGAAAGGGCAATTTTCAATTCAGACCGATATTCAGTTCGATGAAAAAAAGCCTGAAACCAAGTCAAAACCTGCGATAAGCACACAGCCAGAGCTGGATCCTAAACTTAAAAAACAACTGGATCAGTTGATTAAAACCCAAAATATTCCATTTAGCCAAAAAGAAAAGAAACAGCTCTATCAAGCTATTGCCAATGAATCGATCCCACCATCAGCGCGCTATAGCGATGAAGATGATGGCGTTTCTCCGCAATCTAAAATTGCTCAATCACTGCTGAATGTGTTGAATGATTTACAGTTTAGCTATAGCGGTTCAGTACATTTTAGAGAAAAACTTGCTGCCTTAACCTTGCAATTGAGTTATCAAAAACCGACTTTGCAGGTCAATGCACAGTTGCCGATGATCATTGATTTTAATCAACATAAATTTTATACCAACTACTTTGCGTTCATGCCGTTTATGGTAAATCGTGAAAGCCAAAGCAGCTTGGCTTATGTGGATTTTTCAAAACATAAAGACACGATTGCTCAGTACGATTTGAAAAAATTTGCTGACTATTTAAAACAAATGAATGCTTTGCCTTATGTCTTGGCAGAGCCGAATCAAGTGCAAAATATTGCTTTAACACGTGATGAAAAAAATGCAGGGCTGACTAAAAAAATCCGCTATGTGGGTGATCTTAATGCGCTATACACCCAGCTTGAACTTTTCGATTTTGTGAATGCCAACTATTACACCACGCAAATCAAAGGTCAGCGCAATAGTGACGCTGAGCAAGATGAATCTGTGGACGCTGCTGAGCATCTCAGTGCTTCCGAAGAGGCGATGGCTGCGGCTGAAGCGGCGGGAGGGACTGCAGTAGCGGCAGCAGCTGAGGATGAAGACTATGATGCGGCTTATGCATCTGTAGAACGTGTGAATGAGCTGCTCAATGCGAAAATGCATGGCCTGATGTATCACCAACATGAAACGGAAGAAGAACAAACGTCTTCTGCAGCTGAATCTGCTGAATACGCGATCGATACTGCAAGTGCATATGCGGAGGCGACCGCGGGTGATGATGAAGAAGCCTATAATACGGATACTGAAGTAACCGAAGCTTATGCGGCTTCCGAAGAAGATGACGAAACCGCGAACTTATCTGAGGAAGTCTGTCAGGCCTTGATGAACACCAAACAGGTGCCGATTGGTAAAGTCACACTGTGTCAGGATTATCAAGATGTTCGGGTGATACCGCTGCAAGCAGATTCTGTACCATCGGCCTCTGCTGCGGACGCATCCAATACAGATTCAGAGATTTCGGACGCTGTTGAACAGTTAAAGCCGGTATTCCAGCAATATCAAAGTGAACAACTTGTCGATGTAAAACAATTCCAGCAATTATGGCAAAAGCATCAAACTGAAATTGCGCAGGTGCTGAATGCACAGGATAAATCATCTTCGAATGTGGTGATGGATGTAGGCTTAGATCACAAAGGCCGCGTCCAAGTAATGGACTATCAATTGGCCTTTAATGAGCCACATTTAGGTCAATTAAAGCTGAAAAGTAGCAACCAAATTTTGAATTATGGCAATGCGACTAAAATTGATCGTCAAGCCATGAAACAGGCAAAATCCATTGAGGAAGTCAGTAAAGATTCACTCTTTGAAAATATGTTGAAAGGCCTGCTTGCGCCAATCACGGGAAATGATCCTCTGCTTGTTGAAGCAGAAACTGCATCGGTTGATGATGTCCGTGCTGCAAATGAAGAAATCGAACTTCCTGAATATCTCAGTACTGTGGCTTTGCAAAGTTATAAGCGCCATCAATCTGAAGTGAAAGCCTATCAAGCGGCATTTGTCGTGGCATTTGCTAACTATCGTGCTCAGTATGTGCGTTATTACTCGGCCAATGATTTGAATGAAATTGCTGAAGTCTATGCGTATCGATTTGTTGATGGCTTAAAAGAGCCAACAGGCAATGCGCTGAAACGTTTAAATCAATTACGTGATAAGCATGCTTTGCATCGCTATCAAGACTTTGATGACTTAGGTTCTTCAGTCAATCATTATGTGCAGTCGGGGATTGGTGAGTACAAAGCTCAGGTTGAGTGGAAACAATTGCAAAAAACCTATAAGACTGATCAGGCGATTTTTGCACATTTATATCAACAAAACTTTTTAGCCAGCTATGAACTGGAAGGAACTGAAAAAGCGCATTTGGTGAAAGCATCAAAAATCTATGCGCAAGCCTTTGCTGATGATATCAAAGGAAAATTATCAGAAGCGTCATTGCAAGGCCTAGCAGCAGAACACGAAGAGTTGTTCAGCCAATCGGCTTATTATGAGACTTATAAGGCGATACAAAAACATAAGAAGTAAGTTGGATCAAAAAAAGAACCTCAATTGAGGTTCTTTTTTTAGGTGTTTAGCCTGCTCAGAAAGTGAATTGAGCAAATCATTTTGAATTATAGAAAGTCTTTTAGATCAGGTTTAATGCCATTCCAAATGGAAAAAGATTCGATTGCTTGACCAACCAACATGCCAAAACCTTCTGAGGTTGGAACATTGCGTGCTTTGGCTTGATCCAAAAATGTCGATGGTTTGCCATAGGCCATTTCATAGGCGTGGGTGAATTGTAAAGCTTCAGGCAAAATTAGAGCATCACCCGTTAAGCTTGCCGATGTGGCATTAATCACCAGATCAAATTGACCTGCTAAGTCGGCGAGGGCAATGGCTGCAAGTTCGGCATTGGGGACAGCAGTTTTTAAGTCAGCAACCAATTGTTCAGCACGCGCTAAAGTCCGGTTGGCAATCACGATTTTTTTGGCCCCAGCTTGTACCAGTGGGTAAATCACGCCACGTGTCGCACCGCCTGCACCAATAATTAAAATATCCGTTTGTTCTAAATTCCAATCTAAGGCACGGATGGCATCGACTAGGCCTTGTCCATCGGTATTATCGCCATGGAGTGTGCCATCTTGCATCCATAATGTATTGACCGCACCTGCAATTTTGGCACGTTCAGTAAGGACGGCACATTGTGCATAGGCTTGTTCTTTAAACGGAACAGTGACATTCATACCGATGCCACCTTCGGCAAAGAAGGATTCGACGCTGTGCTGAAAACCATCGAGTGGCGCAAGTCGTTTGCTGTACTGAATGTCGAGGCCTGTTTTTTCAGCGAAGGCATGATGAAGTTCAGGTGAGCGTGATTGTTCAATCGGGTTGCCAATCACGGCAAATTGTTTGCTCATTGCACAGCGTCCATGTAAATGTGAAAGAGCAGACAATATACGCCAAAACCGAGGATGGCTAAAGTTCGGGCAGTCTTAAAATCGTGAAATAAAGGCGGAAAATTAAGGATTACAAATATCTAGGACGCTTTGAATCAAGATGCTCGCTGCACTGATGACTAAACCAATCAAGGCAACCACCATGAAGCCAATAGCCAAATTATCATTCAAAGACGTTTCGGAAAAAATATTAGTACTGATAGCGCTGATCAGCACAACAGCAAAGCTCCAAAACACCAAGGCAGTAAGACTGACTGCTTTTTTATTGAGTGTTTGATGTGTCATGTGCGTTGTACTCCGTACAAGAAAATTACAGCCATGAGTTTATTGACACATTGTGCAATGACATAGCTTAAAGCTGTTTAAAAGATGTGTCATTGTTGAGCAATATGATTACAAAGTAAATGCTTAAAAAATTTATTTATGCATCAAGATATTACATACAAATGAATACTCTAATCCTCAGGCAATAAAAAGCCCCTGACGGACAGGGGTAAATACATGTTTATCCGTTTTATTTCAATATATTAAGCCAATCTTGCGGTTTTAAATAAAAGTCAGTCAGTCTTTTTTCAGCAGAATTTTCTTCCCATTCAGGACGATATGACCAGCCTGCCAAAGGTGGCATACTCACTAAAATGGATTCAATACGTCCACCAGTTTGCAAGCCAAATAAGGTGCCGCGGTCATAGACAAGGTTATATTCAACGTAACGACCACGACGGTAAAGTTGGAAGTCTCGTTGTGCTTCGGTATAGGCTTTGTCTTGGTTTCTTTGGAAGATCGGTAAAATCGCCTCTAAATAACCATTACCCACGGCCTGCATATATTTGAAACAGGTTTCAAAGTCCCATTGGTTGAGGTCGTCAAAGAATAAACCACCCACACCACGTTGTTCATCACGGTGTTTTAGATAGAAATAGTCATCACACCATTTTTTATGTTCATCATAGAGTGTATCGCTAAATGGGGCACAAAGATCATGGGCAGTTTGATGCCAAGACAAGACATCTTCATCATTTGGATAAAATGGAGTGAGGTCAAAACCACCGCCAAACCACCAAATCGGATCTTGGCCTTCTTTTTCGGCAACAAATAAACGCACATTGGCATGTGAGGTCGGGACGTTGGGGTTTTTCGGGTGAATCACCAGTGACACGCCCATGGCTTGCGCTTTTGCACCTGCAATAGCGGGATGGCGTTCAGTCGCTGAGGCTGGTAATTTTGAAATGTTGATGTGCGAGAACATCACACCACCTTTTTCAATCACCGTTCCATTTTGAAGAACACGTGAGCGACCACCACCACCTTCAGGGCGCTCCCAGTCATCGATCGCAAATTCGGCACTTCCGCCACCAGCACGTTCTTGCTGTTCCAATGCGGCACAAATCTGTGCCTGTAAATCGCGAAGGAATTCATCTACACGTTGTATATCGGCTGAAGTTGGATTCTGCATGGTGACCTTTATTAAAATAATTTAAAGATAAGTGTCATCAAAGCATAAATTAGGTGAAAACTTAAGGCATTTTTCCCGATACTCAGCATCGGCTCTTTACTTTAAATCTGGAAATCTAGTGATTAAACCAAAAGATCATGCAAAGTTAGCAGCAATTGCTCAGACTGAAATTGGGACTATTCCGACAAATTTGCTAGGTTGAATTCACATCTGAAGCTCAGCACAATAATCATCAGGTAGATTTAAATTGAATCTCATTGATTGAAATGGTGCATCGATGTCTCAGCAGGCGAGTTCTTTAATTCAAAAATATAATGTACCGGGTCCACGCTATACCAGTTATCCAACCGTGCCGTATTGGGAGGAAGCTGAGTTTTCATTACAACAGTGGAAACAGGGATTAAAGCGTTCATTTGATGAGACCAATCACAGCGAAGGCATCAGTCTGTACATCCATCTACCATTTTGTGAAAGCTTATGTACGTTTTGTGGTTGCCATAAAAAAGTCACAAAAAAACATGAGATGGAACTGCCTTATATTCAGGCGGTGCTGAAAGAATGGGACTTATATTGTCAGCTCTTGGTCGACCGGCCAATAATTAAAGAAATTCATTTGGGTGGGGGAACGCCTACTTTCTTTTCTCCTGAGCATCTCACCCAGTTGATTCAAGGTATTCTAGTGCATGCTGATATTGCCGATACACATGAATTTAGCTTTGAAGGGCATCCGAACAATACCACACGTGAGCATTTACAAGCTTTGTATGATGTTGGTTTTCGACGCGTAAGTTATGGAGTGCAGGATTATAATGAGAAGGTGCAAAAAGCCATCCACCGTATTCAGCCCTTTGCACATGTTGAACAAGTGACACAGTGGGCACGTGATATTGGCTATACCTCTATTTCGCATGACTTGGTTTTTGGTTTGCCATTTCAGGATTTAAACGACGTGTTGCATACCATTGAACAGACCAATCGTTTGATGCCAGATCGTTTAGCCTTTTATAGCTATGCGCATGTGCCGTGGATTAAGGGCAATGGGCAACGTGGTTTTAAAGATGCCGATGTGCCGAAAGATGATTTAAAACGTCAATGCTATGAAGAAGGTAAGAAGCAATTACTTGCACATGGCTATCATGAAATTGGAATGGATCATTTTGCATTAATCCAAGATCCAATGTATCAAGCTTTTCAGCAGAGCAGTTTGCACCGAAATTTTATGGGCTATACCGCATCGAAAACCCAAGTAATGATTGGACTCGGCTTATCCTCGATCAGTGATAGTTGGTACAGCTTTGCACAAAATGAAAAGAAAATTGAAGACTATTATGCACGTTTAGAAGCGAATGAAATTCCAGTCTATCGGGGGCATGTGCTGACAGATGAGGACTTAATCATTCGTAAACATATTCTCAATTTGATGTGTACCTTCCAAACTTCTTGGGCAGGTCAAGAAATGCAATTTCCTGAGCTTGATGAAGTATTAGCGCAATTGGCTGAAATGCGAGAAGATGGCTTGCTCGAGATTTTTGATCAGCACATTCAGGTGAGTGATGCAGGCAAGCCTTTTGTCCGTAATATCTGCATGGCTTTTGATTTACGATTAAAACGTCGTGTTCCTGAAAATCGTATTTTTTCGATGACGATTTGAATCTCCCCTAACCCCTCTTTAATAAAGAGGGGAAAGCCTCCCTTTTGTAAAGGGAGGCTTGGAGGGATTAATTTATGGAGAATTTAAATGATTTTTAAAAATCGTCCTTTTGATACATATGCGACATACGATCATGTTTGGTTTTTAAATATTGTTCGTTAAAGGGATTTAAACCCACAGTCAGCGGAACACGATCAACGACATTCACGCCTTGCTCTTGGAGCGCTTCAATTTTTAATGGGTTATTGGTAATGAGACGAACAGCCGTAATGTTGAGATGATTCAACATGATAGGGCACATATCATAACGACGTGCATCGGCAGGAAGATCCAATAATAAATTGGCATCCACTGTGTCATGGCCTTGGTCTTGTAGGGCGTAAGCACGAATTTTATTGGTCAAGCCAATACCGCGACCTTCTTGGCGTAAATATAAAATCACCCCTTGACCTGCTTCATTAATTAATTTTTGGGTCGCTTGAAGCTGTGGGCCGCAGTCACATTTGAGTGAAGCGAAGGCATCACCAGTCAGGCATTCGGAGTGGATACGAACTAAAACAGGTTCAGAGGGAGCTTGTTCTAGTCCTTTAGAGAGTGCGACGTGTTCTTCACCGGTTTCAGGATCCTGAAAAACCGTAATATTGAATTCACCAAAAGCGGTCGGTAATCTTGACGTTGCGACAAATTCTATAGGCACTGCTTAACCCGTTTATTCGATTATAAATTGGCTAAAGTATAGCGTAATGCTTGGACATTGGTAGAATTGCAACGACGAATTTATGCAGAACATTTTCTTTTTTGTATAAAGCGAACGATAATAGTTGATAAATAGGAAGATTATTCAGGATAATCTGACTCATTCAAAATCTCCCCAACGAGATCATTGCTAAAAATTACATCGCTACAAGTTTGGCTGATTGTAAGGTGATACAATTCGACGATATGATCGAGTTACCCATTTAGACCGAGCTTAGGAATTTGCCAGGCTTTAGAAGGCTTTGCCACATTATGCTGTATAAAGAAATACCATTTCAACGCCCTGTAACACCGTTGCTGGATACGATTAACCATCCTCAACAACTTCGTTTACTCGAGCGCAGCCAATTAGAGCAAGTGGCGGATGAGTTACGTCAATTTATTTTGTATGCGGCCGGACAAAGTGGTGGGCATTTTGGTGCCAATCTTGGGGTGATCGAATTAACCGTGGCATTACATTATTGTTTTGAAACGCCACGTGATCGTCTGATTTGGGATGTGGGTCATCAAGCCTATCCGCATAAAGCCTTAACTGGTCGTCGTGAACAATTAGTGACGATTCGTGCCAAAGATGGTTTGGCTGCGTTTCCTGCCCGTGAAGAATCTGAATTTGACACCTTTGGTGTAGGCCATTCATCAACAGCGATTTCTGCTGGTCTTGGGATGTCATTGGCACGTCGCTTCAAGCAAGATCCCTGTCATGTGGTTGCAATCGTGGGTGATGGCGCGATGACAGCGGGCATGGCTTTTGAAGCCATGAACGATGCGGTGGCACACAATGCTGACCTCATGGTGGTATTGAACGACAACGATATGTCGATCTCATGCAGTACTGGTGGTTTTGCTAAGCATTTGGCTGCGATTTGGGAAAGTGGACAATCGGTGAATATTTCTGAAAATGGCGAAGCCTATATTCAACCGCATCCTGAATGGGCGTATAACTCACGCCTACATTGTGCTGCGACCGATGCTGCAGACAACCTATTTAAAGCCATTGGCTTTGACTACTTTGGTCCTTTTGATGGGCACGATGTTGAACAATTAACACACGTGTTTGAAGCCTTAAAAAAACGCAAAGGCCCACGTTTAGTGCATGTCTATACCAAAAAAGGTAAAGGCTTTGCACCTGCCGAAGCAGATCAAATTAAATACCATGCCATCAGTAAAGTGAATGCACCTGCTGCTGTGGCAACTGCACCGAAATATTCAGATGTTTTTGGTCAGTGGTTATGTGATGAAGCTGCACAGGATGATCGTTTATTAGCGATTACTCCTGCGATGTGTGAAGGCTCAGGCATGGTGCAATTTGCAAAGCAGTTCCCTGAGCGTTTTTTTGATGTTGCTATTGCAGAACAACATGCGGTGACTTTGGCTGCGGGTATGGCCTGTGAAGGGGTAAAACCGGTTGTTGCAATCTATTCAACCTTCTTACAACGTGGTTATGATCAACTGATTCATGACGTCGCTTTGCAAAATCTCGATGTGACATTTGGTATCGACCGTGCAGGTTTGGTTGGTGAAGATGGCCCAACGCATGCCGGTGCTTATGATTATGCCTTTATACGTACCGTGCCGAACATGGTGGTCATGGCGCCGAAAGACGAAAATGAATGTCGTCAAATGTTACATACGGCTTATTTGTATAAAGGCCCAGCGGCAGTACGTTACCCACGAGGTAATGGACTAGGTGTCGAGATTCAGCAAGAGATGACCGAGCTTGAAATTGGCCGTGGTGAAGTTCTTGCAAACTTCAATGTTCAGCAAGATGCAACAATTTCGATTTTAGCATTTGGTAGCCGTGTTCAGGCAGCGGTTGAGGCGGCTGAAGTATTGGCTGAAAAACTGGATGTTGCAGTTCGTGTGCTAAATATGCGTTTTGTAAAACCATTAGATACACAGTTGATCGATCAAATCGCGGCAAGCACGCAACTATTTGTGACAGTTGAAGAGCATGCAGTGATGGCGGGTGCGGGTAGTGCGGTAAATGAATATTTAGCGCAGGCTAGTATTGTTAAACCGATGCTGAATTTAGGTTTGTCAGATGAATTTATGCATCAGGCGACACATGCTCAAATGCTACAACAAGCTGGACTAGATGCTGAAGGCATTATCACTTCTGTGACACAAAGCTGGATAAAACATAAGTCAACTGTAGTTTGCTGAATTTCTAATTTTTAGAAACATTTTTTCCCTAAAAGCCCTTATATTTGATAAGATATAAGGGCTTTTATGCATTATTCTTTATCAGTATCTTCAAATTTGTAGTGGGTGTTCAATGGAACCTATGGTGGTTATGGCTGCGCGTGCGGCTCAATTAGTTGGTCAAGAGCTTTTAAAAGCGCATCAAAATCGTCATAAACTCGATCTACAAGTCGAAGAAAAAGGAATTGATGGTCCAGTAACGCGTGTAGACCGTTATTTGGAACAATTGACTATCGATACCCTACGTAAAAGCTATAAAAATCACAGTTTCCTAGGCGAAGAGTTTGGTCTTCAAGAAGGTAAAGGTCATGACGCTGATTGGTGTTGGATCATCGACCCACTTGATGGCACATTAAACTTCGTTAATGGTGTTCCACATTTCTGCATCTCTATCGCAGTTCAACATAAAGGTGTAACTCAGCACGGTGTTATTTATGACCCTGTGAAAGATGAGTTGTTCTCTGCAAGCCGTGGTCGCGGTGCGATGATGAACCAACGCCGTATTCGTGTAAATGTAAAAGACAGCTTAGAAAACACTTTCCTTTCAGTGGGTCATGCGTATCGTAAAATTCGTAATGGCGAAGTGGTTTCTTATGCGAAAAACCATTTCAACTCATTGTTAAATGTGACTGAAGCCGGTGCTCAATACCGTCGTTCAGGTTCTGCTGCTCTTGATCTAGCATATGTTGCTGCCGGTCGTTTCGATGGTTATTTCGAACTTGGTTTGAAACCTTGGGACATCGCTGCGGGTGAACTTATTGTGAAAGAAGCGGGTGGTACTGTGGTTGATGCTCGTGGTGGTAACGACTCAATGGACAATGGTCAAGTACTTGCATGTTCTATGAAAATGCTTAAACCACTTATGCAAGCTGTTGTTCCAGCTTGGGGTGAAGCTGCTAAATAATAGAACGCTTAGTTCGAGTTTATTGACAGAATAATGAAATAAAGCCCTCTTTATGAGGGCTTTATTTTTGTCTAATCGGTCAAAAATAAAGGCTTAAACACCTATAATTTAAAGCTTCTTACAAAAAACATTCTGAAGTTGACTAAAACAGGTGACATTTAAAAACTTTCTGCTATAATCGCCGCACGCACTAAATTTCGTTCATTACCTGAACATTCTCTTCTATCATTGTGTATGCGCGTTCCGGTCCAAAGAGAGGACGATATTTCGCGCCCCACCCAATCGCTAAGCGATTCCTTCAGGTTGCGGCTGTAATCATGTGTGCGTTATACACATCGTCGTTCTCGGATCGCCGCTGATTCTATATTTTCAGCGTTTTTTGCTGTGCCGCTTTTTGCCGATGTCCATCTGAATTTATATTTTTAATGGAGCACCCATTTTTGGGGTGAAATACTCTATGAGCAAAACTTTTGCTGATTTTCCTTTACATGAGTCGTTACAACTAGCATTACAAGGTCTAGGTTTTACTACTCCGACTCCAGTGCAAGAACAATCAATTCCAGCTGCATTAGAAGGTAAAGACCTTCTTGTATCAAGCCAAACTGGTTCTGGTAAAACTGCTGCATTCTTACTCCCAACTGTGAATGCTTTGGCTGGTCAAGACACTTTGATGTCTTTCAAAGAGCGCATGAAAGCGGTAACTGCACCGTCTATTCTTGTACTTTGCCCTACACGTGAATTGGCTCAACAGGTTAGCCAAGACGCAATTGCTTTAGTACGTCATATGAAAGGTGTTCGTATTGCTGCAATTATGGGTGGTATGCCTTTCGGTAAACAAATTCAACAGCTTAAAGGTGCACAAGTTGTCGTAGCGACTCCAGGTCGTCTACTTGACTTGGTGAACCGTCGTCAAATTAAACTAGACAACGTTGATGCGTTAATCGTTGACGAAGCTGACCGTATGCTTGACTTAGGTTTCTCTGAAGACCTAGAAGCGATCAGCGACTTAGCTGCTAACCGTAAACAAACATTAATGTTCTCTGCAACATTTGCGCCGCGTATCATTACACTTGCAGAACGCATGATGAATGATCCACAGCGTATTGCGATTGAAACTGGTCACTCTACAAATACTGACATTACTCAGACTCTTCATTGGACTGACGGTTTCGAACACAAGAAAAAACTTTTGACTCACTGGTTATCTGATGAGTCTGTAGATCAAGCAGTTGTATTCGCATCTACTCAAGAAGATACAGATATGTTGGCTGAAGAACTTGCAGAAGCAGGTCACTCAGTTGTCGCTCTTCACGGTGCAATGCCACAAACTGTACGTAACCGTCGTTTACGCAGCATTCGTGAAGGTCGTGCAAAAATCTTAGTTGCGACTGACGTAGCTGCACGTGGTCTAGACGTACCAACTATTTCTCACGTAATTAACTTCGGACTTCCAATGAAGAACGAAGACTATGTACACCGTATCGGTCGTACAGGTCGTGCGGGACGTACTGGTAACGCGATTACTTTAGCGACTTACCGTGAACGCGGTAAAATCCGTGCTTTAGAAGACTTCTTAGACGCACGTTTAAATGTATCTGAAATTGAAGGTCTTGAGCCATCTCCACCTCCTGCACGCGGTAGCCGTGATGGCGGTCGTGGTCGTCGTGATGGCGGTCGCGGTGGTCGTGGTGGTTTCGGTGGCGGTCGTCGTTTTGAAGGTGAATCAAACTTCAAACGTCGTGAAGGCAACCGTGATGGCGAACGTCGTTCATTCGGTGGCGAAGATCGTCCACGTCGCGAATATAACAACGATCGTCCACGTCGTGAAGGTGGTTTCGAAGATCGTCCACGTCGCGAATTTAACAACGATCGTCCACGTCGTGAAGGCGGTTTCGAAGATCGTCCACGTCGCGAATTTAACAACGATCGTCCACGTCGTGAAGGCGGTTTTGAAGATCGTCCACGTCGCGAATTTAACAGCGATCGTCCACGTCGTGAAGGTGGTTTTGACCGTCGTTCTAACGATGACAACCGTGGTAACCGTGTAGACTACAAACCAGCTCGTGAAGGTTACGGCGATCGTCCAAAACGTTCATTTGGTGAAGATCGTCCACGTCGTGAATTCAACGGTGACCGTCCTCAACGTTCATTTGGTGAAGATCGTCCAAAACGTTTCGGCGATGACCGTCCAAAACGTTTCGGTGATGATAAACCACGTGGCGAACGCACTTTCGGTGAAGACCGTCCACGTCGTAAATTCAATGACTAATTGAATTTCGAAAGAAATATCGAAAAAACCGGTGGAAACACCGGTTTTTTTTATGGATTTAAATTAGCTTTTTAATCAGAAAAATGTATACTTGATCAAACTTTATGTGTTTAATGATAATTAATATGAACGGAAACGCGTTGGCAAATATGCGTATAGTGATGATCGAGGTACTTATGCCTTATATCGGTTTAACACTCTTATTGTGTAATATCGTTTACTATATATACAATTATTTTAACTAAATTCTTCTATTGGGTTGAAAAACACCCTCTATAAAATCGCATTAATAATAAAAAACAATTTACCTGATGGAATGCAGGGATATGCGCTCATGCAATGGTAACATTTTAAACTTCAATCCTTTATAGTATGCATGCTGAAAAAAATGCAGGAAAATCCTCAGCTATGAATAATCAAACGTCTTCTCAAACTCAGGCACTGATCGAAGTGAAAAACCTGAGTTTTAAGCGAGGAGAGCGCGTCATTTATGACAATGTCAGTTTAAAAATTCGTCGTGGTCAGATCACTGCAATTATGGGTCCATCTGGTACAGGTAAAACGACTTTACTCCGTTTAATTGGTGGTCAATTGACTCCCGATAATGGAGAAGTGTTGCTTGATGGGCAGGACATTGCACAGATGTCACGTCAGGAGCTCTTCGCTGCGCGTGCGCGTATGGGGATGTTGTTTCAGAGCGGTGCATTATTTACCGATATGTCGGTATATGAAAACGTAGCCTTTCCAATTCGTGCGCATACCAAGTTGCCAGAGCATTTGATCGCTGAAATTGTTGCGTTGAAATTAGAGTCTGTTGGTTTACGTGGCGCAGAACAAATGATGCCTTCTGAATTATCCGGTGGTATGAATCGTCGTGTGGCTTTGGCCCGTGCAATTGCACTGGATCCTGAGTTGATCATGTATGACGAACCCTTTGCAGGGCAAGACCCGATTGTGATGGGGGTTTTAACTCGCTTGATTCGTTCGCTACGTGAAGCTTTAGATTTAACTACGATTATTGTCTCGCATGATGTGGCTGAAACATTATCAATTGCAGATTACATCTATGTGGTGGCTGAAGGGAAAGTGCAGGGCGAGGGAACACCTGAGCAGTTAAAAGCACATGCCTCGCCTTTTGTGAAGCAGTTCTTGACGGGTTCGGTAGAAGGTCCAGTCGATTATCAATTCAGTCATCAGCCCTATTTAAATCATGAGGTTCGTTCATGAATGCTATTGCCGCATTAGGTAGACGCGTCATTGAACGTGTTCGAGGAATCGGCGTAGCAACCATTATGTTGCTGCAGATTCTTTTTTCCATGCCGACTTTACTTGGCGTGAAATTGTTTATTTATCAGATGTACCGTGTTGGTGTGCTTTCATTACTGATTATTGTGGTATCTGGCTTATTTATTGGCTCGGTACTGGGTTTGCAAATGTATAGCATTCTGTCGACCTTTGGTAGTGAAGCAATGCTCGGTACCGCCGTTGCACTGACGTTACTGCGTGAACTTGCACCTGTGGTGGCGGCTTTACTCTTTGCAGGTCGTGCAGGCTCTGCTTTGACGGCTGAAATTGGTTTGATGAAAGCCACTGAGCAGTTGTCGAGTATGGAAATGATCGGGGTCGATCCATTAAAACGAGTGATCTCGCCTCGACTTTGGGCCGGTATTTTTAGCTTACCAATGTTGTCGGTGATTTTCGCTGCGGTCGGCATCATGGGCGGTAAATTGGTGGGTGTTGATTTTCTGGGTGCAGATGAAGGCTCTTATTGGAGTGGCATCGAGAACAGTGTGCAATTCTTTAAAGACGTCTTTAATGGCACCATCATCAAAAGTTTTGTTTTTGCATTAATTTGTACTTGGATTGCGGTCTATCAGGGTTATGCCTGTGTCCCAACTTCAGAAGGTATTGCAACGTCGACCACACGTACTGTCGTGTATTCTTCGTTGTGTGTTTTAGGTTCAGATTTCGTGTTGACTGCGGTCATGTTCGGAGGTATTTAATGAAATCACGTACGAGTGAACTGGCCGTCGGTTTTTTTGTCATTCTGTTTGCTATCGCTATTTTCTTCTTGGCGATGCGTGTGAGTGGTTTGGTCGGCAATAACATCGAAGACAGTTATGAATTGACCGCGACATTTGAAAATGTAAACGGGATTAAACCCCGTGCCAAAGTCACCTTAAGTGGTGTCAAAGTTGGTCAAGTGGAATCATTGAAACTCGATCCTGTGACGCGCTTAGTGACAGCACATCTGATTATGGATGGCTCATTAACCTCTTATAACGCAGAACAGTTAAAAGAAGTGCAAAAGAATGCACTCGAAGAACTGCGTTACACATCAGACTATGAAGCAGCAACACCTGCGAAACAAAAAGAAATGGAACAGCAACTGATTGCTAACATGAAATCCATCACCAATATCGATGAAGATGCTTACATTATGGTGGCAACCAATGGTTTATTGGGCGAGAAATATTTGAAAATTGTACCGGGTGGTGGTGTCAACTTCTTAAAACGTGGTGACCAAATTGGTAATACCCAAGGTACGATGGAAATCGAAGATTTGGTGTCTAAATTTGTGACCGGTGGTGCAGGGAACAAATCTGACAACACAGCAGATGCTGAACAAAAAACAGAAGCTGCTGACACAACAACGGCAGAAGAACCTGCATTTGTTGAATAATTTTTAGGAGAAATTAAGTGAACACATTGTTAAAACATACGCTTACAGCAAGTATCTTATCAACTATGATGGCAGGTACAGCTTTTGCTGCTCCAAGCGAAGCACCACCTGCATTTGTAAAAAAAGTGGCTGATGGCCTCATTACACGTTTAAAAGCAGACCACGCAAAACTACAAAATAACCCTGCGGCTGTGAAAACGATTGTTCGTCAAAACTTAGACCCGTATATCGATTCACAAGCGTTCACACGTATCGTGATGGGTACTTATGCAACGAATCAATACAGCTCAGCGGCTCAACGTGCGCAGTTTGAACGTAACTTCCGTGCAACACTGATCGAAAACTATGGTTCAGCTTTTGCTAAGTTTAGTAACCAAACATATAGCATGCGTCCTTATAAAGCATCGAACAGTAAGAACCCTGTTGTAACGATTGATTTCCATAACAACGGTGAAAAAATTCCAGTCTCTTTCCAGTTGGCGGATAAAGGTTCACAATGGAAAATCCGTAATATCAACGTTTCGGGTATCGACCTAGGCCTACAATTCCGTAATCAGTTTGCGGCCACTGTAAAACGTAATGGCGGTAACATAGATAAAGCAATTGCGAACTTCAAACCTGATGCTGATGCAGCATTAGACAAGAAAAAATAAGATAGGTGATGTGTGATTAAACTTCATCAACAAGAATTGATGGTTTCAGGCAAAATCGATTACAACAATGCCGAATTGTATTATCAAGACGGCTTGAAATTGATTCAACAACAGCAAGCTTTTCCCTTAGTGGTCAATCTTGCTGAGCTTGAGCATGGCAGTACTTTAGCTTTAGCTGTTTTGGTTCGTTGGTTACGTCAAACGCCAAAAGCGCAAGGTTTGCAGTTTAAAGCAGTCCCTGAAAAAATGATGAAGATTATTCAAGCCTGTCATCTTGAGCATGACTTGCAATTGATCTAAATAAAAAAAGCACCGTAAGGTGCTTTTTTTATTGCAGTGCGATAAGAAGTTCTCGCAAGTCCACGCAATAGGAAAGGATTAAATCCATTTCTTCCAGCGGAAGTACATCAATGGGCCAATAAAGAATGCCACGATGATTAAGCTGACCACGATAAAACTGGTTGTACCATGCGCGAATGGCAGTACATCGGTGTTCATCCCATAGACGCTAGCCACTAACATCGGTGGCGCAAGCATACTTGGTAAAATCGAGAATCGACGAATCGTATCGTTCTGTTCGGTGTTAATGAACCCAGAAGTGGTATCCAGTAAGAATCGAACCTTTTGGAACAAGAAGGCATCATGCTCAACAAGAGAGCGCACGTCTTCACTGAGTTCTCGGATGTCGGCATCATAAATATGACTGCCCAAGGCGCGAGGACGTGATAGGAAGGTGAGAACACGACGTAAATCGATCAGACACAGCTGAGCTTTCCCGAGCATATCTTCTAAATGCGCAAGTCGGGTAATCATGTCATCTAAGTCTAAAATCATCTCACGATGACGGTTATTCAGTACTTCTGTGGAATACTTTTCTAAGTCCTTGTGGATATCTTCCAAGATATCCGCAAGTTCATCGAGTTTGGCTTCTAAAAGACCCAATAAAATCCAAGTTGGATCTTTATAGTCAATTTCATAATCGTTACGACGCGCGCGGGCACGAAAGGCACGGAAAGCCACCAGCTTTTCACCCCGTAAAGTGAATAAGCGTTCTTTATGCAAAATAAAGGCAACTGTCTGCACGGTAGCTAAGGTGCTGGCATTTTCTTCGGGTTCGCCATCGACCTGAAAATTTTTATTTTTCGTTAAAAAATAGGTGCTGATGTGCAAAATACCATCGTCATCACGGTAGAATCGTGCACTCGACGAAATATCTTCTAATGATTTTAATGTAGGTAAATTCTGATCATAGGCATCCATAATCCATTGCTGTTCTTCCTGAGACGGGGCAATGAGATCGAGCCAGACTAAATCCTGATGTAAATCGAAGTCACCATTGATGGTGACATCTTCCAGGCTACCGCGCTCTGTGGCGTAAAAGGCTTCAAGCATGTTGTCTTTTCCCCTTACGCAGTAAGTTAAAAATGAATGGGTGTATTTTAGACAAGGATTTGCTGAAAAACACTGTTCTAATGCTTAATTTATGAAAAAATCTGTTTAAAGTTGATTTTTCCAGCATAGCGTTCCTGATCTGATGGTGATTATAAATGAAATCTATCGCAATTTTCTGTGGTTCCGCCCTTGGTAACAATCCTGCCTATTTACAGGTGGCTGAAAAAGTCGGTCGTCATTTAGCGGCCCAAGGTATTACATTAGTCTATGGTGGTGGCCGTTCAGGTTTGATGGGTGTCGTGGCAGATAGTGCTTTGCGTGCAGGTGGGCAAGTCATTGGGGTGATTCCAAAAGTCTTGGTCGATAAAGAATTGGCACATCCAGATTTAACCGAATTGCATGTGGTAGAAAATATGCAACAACGGAAAACCAAAATGTCTGAACTCTCGGATGGATTTGTAGCGATTCCAGGTGGAGCAGGGACTTTAGAGGAAATTTTTGAGCAGTGGACGTGGGCTCAATTGGGCATTCATTTAAAGCCATGTGCCTTTCTCAATGTAGATGGTTTTTATGACGATTTATTGAATTTTCTAAAAACAACTGCAGAAAAAGGCTTTACCCATCCGCGTTTTATCGAAGGCTTAATTGCAGAAGATAATATTGAAACGATTGTTGAGCAGTTTCAACATTTCACTGCGCCAGAGCCGAAATGGGGCATGGTTGAACGTACAGCCTTTATCGCCGATTTGGAACAAGATAGATGAAAATTATCACTGTTGCCGCAGCCATTATTTTAAATGAACAGCATGAACTTTTAGTGGTTCGTAAAAAACACACGGCATTCTTTATGCAAGTAGGTGGCAAGTTAGAACCCCATGAAGCTCCTGAAATCACCATGCTGCGTGAAATTCAGGAAGAAATTGGCTGCGCTGCGCAGATTGAGCAATTCATTGGTCGTTTTGATACGGCTGCTGCGAACGAAGTCGATCATCTACTGGTGAGTTATGTCTATCTGGTCCAGTTGCAAGGTGAACCGAAAATTGATGCGGAAATTGCAGCGATGCAATGGGTCAGCTTGGATGATACACAAACAAAACTTGCACCTTTAACACGTGAGGTGGTGATTCCTTGGGTGAAGCAGCAGGCGCGATCTCTTGCTGAAAGCTAAACCGCTTCGCGTGTTCATTTTTTTTAGAGGTTGATGTTTGAAACTAAGGCTGTGCCGCAGCAATGCATGCGGCATATACCTGCGTGCAATGTAGCTGATGTAACAGCTTGCTTAATGCATGGATTGAACTTCCCGTGGTCACCACATCATCAATGATGAGGACTTTACGGAAACGGCGTTTTTCAGTTGGGTCGATAATAAATTGTTGTTCGATATTTTCTAGGCGTTCTAGCCGACTCAAGCCTTTTTGAGCGTGCTGTGCTTGACGAATCACGGGTTGCCAAACAGGGATGCATAATTGCTTTGCCATCATGTGTGCAACGAGTAGCATTTGGTTGTACCCACGGTCTTTGAGGCGTTCTACTGAAATAGGCATCGGCACGATGGCTTGAACTCTAGCTAAGCGCATGCTTAAAAGGCTCTGTGCCAGTAAATTTTGATACTGCAATTGTTGCTCATACTTATAGCTTTGGATGATGCGATCTATTGGAAAATCATAGTGAAAGGCACAAGAGATGCTGTGTTCATGGCGATTAACCATTTTTTTAAACCAAGGCAGTTGTTCCCAGCAGTCAGTACAAAGCGAATGATGTTGTTGTCGATCGATACCACAGAGCAGGCAAGGGGAAACGCTCTGCATTCCTTTTCGGATGAAATGTTGGATGGATTGGAGCATATTTTTATTCTAATCATTCTTTTTTGTGTATTTTGCACAGTTTGTGGTGAAGTGCAATCACGACACCACAGAAACCTGTTCGACAAGCTTATTCGTTAAAGCCAATCTGTATAATTAGGATGATCGAACCATCATCCTAATCATACATAGGCATAACGGGGTGCTTCAGGCAGCCATCGTTTTAAAAGCGCTTGAGCCTGTGCAGGATAATCATTTAGGACTTGTTGAGCCACATAGTGTGCCTGATTGAGTAAATGGTCATCTCGCTCTAATTTTGCTACACGAAAGCCCATATCGCCTGTTTGTTTAGTGCCGAGGAGCTCGCCGGGACCACGAATTTCCAAATCTTTTTCAGCAATAATAAAGCCATCATTGGTCTCGCGCATGATGCGTAAACGCTCTTGCCCATTTTGCGATAAGGGATTTTTATACAGCAAGGCACAGAAACTGGCTTTGGCACCACGTCCTACACGACCACGTAGCTGATGCAATTGTGAAAGCCCTAAACGCTCTGCATTTTCAATTACCATGATTGAGGCATTCGGGACGTCAACACCGACTTCAATGACGGTGGTTGCAATCAGTAATTGCAATTCATTATTTTTAAATTGCTGCATCACTGCTTGTTTTTCATCGGCCTTCATTTTGCCATGAACCAGACCAATATTGAGGTCTGGAAAGCGTTCTTTGATTTCATTAAAAGTCGCTTCAGCGGCCTGAGCATCTAAAGTTTCTGATTGTTCAACTAAGGTACAGACCCAATAGGCTTGTTTACCTTCAGCACAATTGCTGGCAATCCGCTGTAGCACTTCTTCACGACGGTCAAGTGGAATAGTGACTGTTTGAATCGGTGTACGACCGGGTGGCAGTTCATCAATCACCGAGGTATCTAAATCGCCATAAGCCGACATAGCCAAGGTACGAGGAATAGGGGTTGCTGTCATCACCAGTTGATGCGGTGTCATGCCATTGAGACCTTTGTTTCGTAGCGCCAAACGCTGATCGACGCCAAAACGGTGTTGTTCATCAATAATCACTAAACCCAATTTGGCAAATTGTACATTGTCTTGAAATAAAGCATGTGTGCCGACCACTAAATTGGCTGAACCATCTTGAATACTTTGTTCTGCCGCAGCTCGAGCTTTACCTTTTTGCTTGCCTGAAAGCCAAGACACGGTCAGCCCCATCGGCTCAAACCATTTTCTGAAATTTAGATAATGTTGTTCGGCCAAAATTTCTGTCGGCGCCATCATGGCCACTTGCCAACCTTCCTCAAGCGCATGACAGGCTGCAACGCCTGCAACCAATGTTTTACCTGCACCTACATCACCTTGTACGAGTCGCAGCATAGGTTTGTTCTTTTTCAGATCGACCGCAATTTCTTTGGACACACGTTTTTGTGCGCCGGTCATTTCAAATGGCAGCGTACTTAAAAGTTGTTTGGTGAAGTTCTTACTTGCAGAGAAAGACGGTGCTTCGATTTGTTGAATATAAGCACGGCGGCTGAGCAAACTGACCTGATGGGCAACCAATTCTTCGAAAATTAAACGTTGCTGTGCAGGATGAGAACCTTGGCTCAGTTGCAACATATTGGCATCGACAGGGGGATGATGAATATAGTCCAAAGCCTGTTTTAGTGCATAGCCATTGGTGAATTTTTCTGGCAGTAATTCAGGTAAGTCATCACTATATAACTGTAGTGCTTGTTTGACGTATTCACGTAATTTGGGCTGTGTTAAGCCTTCGGTTGCAGGGTAAATCGCAGTGAGTTGGGTTTGTGGTAAAGGCGTGTGTTCAGTAATCACCTGTAGTTCAGGATGATACATTTCTAAGCCACGAGCACCAACACGGACTTCACCAAAAATCCGTAAACGATTCCCCAGTTTCACCCGATCAGTAATGCCTTTGTAGATATGGTAAAAACGTAAAGTAACTTTGCCACAGTCGTCATCCAGTAGGGCGGCCATCGATTTACGCTTTCCGGGTGGAAAGTCGATACTTTTGACTGTACCTTCCAGTAAATAACTTCGACCCACGGTCAATTGGTTCATGGGGATGATCGTGCTACGATCTTCATAGTCGCGTGGCAGATGAAACAAAAGATCATCTGTCGTGAAAATATTTAGTTTTTCAAGTAAAGCAGCGGCGGCATTGCCAACCCCTTGCAATTGATGGACGGCAGCCATGTCCCCTCAACTTCGGTTTATATGATCTAAATGGATCAGTTCTGAGAATAGGTCGTTTGATGCATATTCTATTTATCGGTTATGGTAAAACATCGCAACGTGTTGCTAAACAATTATTTCAGCAAGGTCACCAAATTACCACAGTGAGTCGTAGTGCGAAAGAGGATGATTTTGCAGAACATTTAATCCAAGATGTTCACCAACTGGATTTATCGCAGGTTCAACCGATTGATGCTGTCTATGTTCTTTTGGCTCCTGCACGTCATGCTCAATTCAATGCTGTGGATGCTTATCGATACACTTATGTCGATTCTGTACAGCCGATTGTTCAAGCATTAGCAAGTCATCCAATACAACGTTTAATCGTGGTGTCGTCCACTCGTGTCTATGGTGAACATGCGGGGGAGCGCATTGATGATGACACTGTGCCACAACCGATCGATGAGCAGGGGGTGTTGTTACTCGAAATGGAGCATTGCTACTCACAAGCATTTCCTACTGAATGCGTGATCGTACGTCCATCAGGGATTTATGGCACATCGACAACACGAATGCAGAAATTGGCCGAAACAACTCATCGCTATCCCAATATTCATTGGTCCAATCGAATACATATCGATGATTTGGCAAAATTTCTGTGTCATCTACTCCACGTGGAACATCCTGAAAAATCATATATTTGTACTAATAACCAACCTCAACCTTTACATGAGCGAATCTTGGATTTGCAAAGAGCTATGCATTTACCCGAATTGGTTTTAGAGAGCGAAGCAGAAACAGGGAAAAAGATTTATGCAACGCGGATGACGAAGAGTGGTTTTAAGTTAGCGCACGATTGATTGTGATGTGCAGTGTAAAATTGTCGTGACGTATAAAATTCAGTGCAGCTTTGTGAGTATTAAAAGAAATTCTATAAATGAATAAGATAGGTCTTTTACAACATGTATTGTTCAAATTTTCGAATGGATCTCAAAGGATAAAATTTAAATAATGACAAAATCATTTGCTGAACTTACTCAGAATCTACCCCATAGACCGATTTTGGAAAAAGCTTTGAGTTATTTTGAGAATTTACCAAAGATCGCGATTGATTGTGGTTGTGGTGCAGGAAATGAATCATCATTTCTACTCCGTCATCATTTTAAAGTATATGCATTTGATCCATCTGTTGACGCTAAAAATATCTGTCTAAGTAAATTTAAAGACAATAAGAATTTTTTATTTTCTAATCAGGCCTTTGAAGACTATAGCTTTCCTAAAGCTAGTTTAATTATTGCTTTATTCAGTTTATTTTTTTGTTCTACGGATTCGCTTGGAAGTGTTTTAAAGAAAATGCAGGAATCCTTAAGTGAGTAAGGCATCTTACTCATACAACTATTAGGGAAAGATGATGATTGGGTAAATAATTTTTCTGAAAAATTTATAGGTTTTGAGCAGGAAGAGCTTAAACAATTGTTTGATGCGGACTTTGATATTATTTATATCGATGAATTTAAAGGCAATAAACCGCTAGCCAATGGCACTCCAAAATTTTGGAATGTACATACCTTAATTTTAAAAAAGAAAATATTAAATACTTTTGTATAATCCAAAAAAAGAGACAAGTTTTTTACAACTTGTCCCTGATTTTGCTCATCTTCTTCCGCTTTTATGGCGAAAAAATCAGAACGGTTTATTTCTTCTTACGTTTCAAGCGTTTTTTGGCTTGTTCCGCAGCAACTTTATCCAGTGCTTCTTTTAACTCTTCATCACTAAAGGTCGTAATGTGCTGCAACATTTGCAGGGTCACATCATCCAAAACGAGGTTGGCATATTGCGCAACATTTTGGAAATTTTCATCAAACACAATGGCGTTGTTTTCATTGGTGCTGATATAACCTTGTTGTGTTAAGACTTTAATAAAGCTTTGGAATAAGGCCTTATCAAAGAACTCAGGCGAGTTAAATTCATACAACACAGATAGACGTTGACCAACCAAGTGACTGAGTTCTTCAACCTGACGCGTCGAGATATTGCCTGAACCACGTTGTGTGATTAAAGCCAAAGTCATGTAGTAACGCTCAAGACTTTGCATCACAGGTGCAGCTAAGACCACTAACTGATTGTGCTGCTCTGAGTTAGGCGCAGGGGAGATCAGGTTGCCTTCTGCATCTTCAGAAATCAGCTTGGCTTTGATCAGCACTTCAGCATACGCACAGATCTGATCTTTAAGCTCTTCATTATTCCATTTGAGGAATAACTCAGCTTTTAAGAACGGATACAGTGTACGAATGACATTAATCAAATCACCACGGCGAATTGAACCATTATGTTCAACCAAAGCGGCAATGAGTGATGGCAAAATAAATGCGTGCAGGATGTTGTTACGGAAGTAGGTTAACAGCACCGCTTGATTATCAGCAATGGCAATAATATCGCCAAGGACATGATTAACACGTTTGATCAGCTTGAGTTTTAAACCATAAGCAATGATTTCTTTACCTGACAGCGGTGTTACTTGCATGCGCTCATCGTAAGGTAAGGCATTTAAAAGATCGCGATAGGTGTCTAACTGCTTAATGCAAATCTCTTCATCTAAAGTGTGTTTAGATGTTGCCAATAAAATCAGTGAAAGCAATGAAACTGGGTTCACCACTGCTGCACGGTTAATATTTTCTAAAATCACGTGTGCAGAACTGTTAATGGCATCCGAAACTTCTGGCGGAATTGGGTCGTCATTTTTCTCGATTTTGATGTTGCTTGCATTATGCTGTTTCAACATATCATCAAGGAAAACCGGCTCACCAAAGTTCAAATGAACTTTACCGAAAATACGTTCGATCTTACGCAGTGTTTTCATAATCCCGATGATTGATTCGCCTTCTTTTGGCTTACCATTCATTTCGCCAACGTAGGTCGCACCTTCCATTAAACGCTCATAACCAATATAGGTCGGTAAGAACACGATCGGTTTGGCTGGATTACGTAAATGACCATGGACAGTCATCGCGAGCATGCCAGTCTTCGGTGGTAATAAGCGACCAGTACGTGAACGACCCCCTTCGATGAAGTATTCAAGTGGTGTATTGCGCGCCAAAATACTATAGAGGTATTCTTTAAAAACAGTAGTGTAGAGACCATTGCCACGGAATGAACGACGAATAAAGAACGCGCCGCCGCCACGTAAAATTTGCCCGACAAATGGCATGTTTAAGTTATCGCCCGCAGCAATGTACGGCACCATCAAACCACGCTTATAGATCACATATGACAATAATAAATAGTCGATATGACTACGATGACATGGGGTGTAAATGATCTCGTAGTCTTTGGCTAGTTCACGAACGGTACTGAAGTTATGCACTTCGACGCCATCATAAAGCTGTGTCCACAGACGAGTCAGGGCTAAGTCAGCAAAACGTACTGTTGATGCAGAATAGTCAGAAACGATTTCATTTAAATAACCAATCGCACGACGTTCAGCTTCAACCATACTGATTTTACTGCGAATGCTTTCACGACGAATCGCATCTTGCACATCCGTAGATTTGATCAGGCCATGCATCACATTACGACGGTCAGATAAATCCGGACCCAAAACCACTTCACGCTGCGCATCTAAATAATTATTCAGTGTGCTAACAATATAAGTCGCAGGTGACAAGTTTGGATGTGTAGTTTTGGCATATTCAACCAAACGACGCAAAGACTGTGGCTCATGGAATTCAAGGTACGATTGACGACCGTGCAAACCAATATTGACCAGCTGCTTCACTTTGCTTGGTGTAGACCATGTATCGGTAAATAATAATTTAAACCAAGAATCTTCTTTATCGGGTTCACGGCCCCACAGCACGGTTACAGGAACGAGCTCAATATCCGCATCAGGATTTTTTTCCAAAACCTCAATTAAACGCAATAAACGAGGTGGAAAGGCATGTGGCGGTGGATTGAGTAAGTTGTCTTCATCATGATGTTGTAAAAACACCACAGAGGCTTTTTCTGTTTGCGTACCCACAGTCATTGGGTCGAGTGCAGGGTGTAGCTTTAAACGACGGGTTTCACCATCGACAATTAAAGCATTACTCCGTGAATGATTTTGCAGAACGTAGCAGGTAATTTTCGTTGTCTGTACGCCGGTATCTGTATCGGTTTCAGTCACTACAGGTCCTACAGGGACTTCACCTAAAACATGCGGTGTTACCACAAGGTCAAGCAGTTTACTCGAAAGCTTTCGATACATCTGACCAAAGCCGCTCTTGGACATACAAACTCCTACTTTTCATGACCAAACCACAGAGATTCTGAGGGGAATCTATTCTGCGTAATTGTACTTAAAAACTGTATGTCATTTTCTGACAAATTGCATAGATATTGTAAGATTTTATCGTTAAAAAACGTATTTTTAGCAGTTATATTGCATCAGCAAGGTGACAGATCAGTCAGCGAATCTTTAGGGTTTTAGTCTGGATTTATGGCAAAATGGAAAATATATTTAAACATCTGTTGATGTTGCCTGCATTAGCTTAATCCCGAATGATAGATAGGTTTGTTATGAATGCCTTAACACAAGAGTTGGTTGATTTACTCAGCCTTGAAAAATTAGAAGAAAATATTTTTCGTGGGCAAAGCCGAAATTTGGTCGGGAAACGTGTCTTTGGTGGACAGGTTTTAGGTCAGGCGCTACGTGCGGCATCTTATACGACAGATCGACCTGCTCATTCTTTACATGCCTATTTCTTATTTGGCGGTGATATCAGTGCACCAATCATTTATGAAGTGGATCGTATTCGCGATGGACGCAGTTTTGTGAGTCGTCAGGTGCGTGCGATTCAACATGGTAAAACCATTTTTATGTGTATGGTGTCATTTGCAGAGCAAGAAGAAGGGTTGAACTACCAAGTTGCAGAGCCAGAATATCCAGCCGTGGAAGATTTAAAATCTGAAGCTGAGCTGAAACGAATGATGGTGGAATTTGTCCCTGAAAACGTCCGTGCATCTTTTATGCGCGACCGCCATGTGGAAATTCGCCCGATTGATCCGCAAAACCCGTACCAACCGCAGCCTGCTGCGCCATCGTATGCACACTATATTCGTACCCATGACACGATTGCTGCCGATGTTGATGACATCTCTTTACATCAGGCCATTGCAGCATTCTATTCAGACTTTACATTGATGACGACTGCACTACGTCCACATGGTTTAAGTTATTTATCACCAAGTTTACAGTGTGCGAGTATTGACCATGCCATGTATTTCCATAAGCCATTCCGTGTAGATGAATGGATGCTTTATGACATGGATGCCACCGTCAGCGCTAGTTCACGTGGTCTAAATTTTGGTCGCATGTGGCAAAACGGTGAGCTGGTCTGTAGTACGACACAAGAAGGCTTGATCCGTTTACGCGAAATTGAAACCCAATAAGTTTTGAACAAGATGTGTTAAGTCGTAAAAGCTGAATACTGAAAAAACCGAATCAGAAGATTCGGTTTTTTATTACCTTTATTTATCTGTATGAGCCTACTCGTAGATTTGATCTATCTCATTAGTGTCTTTTGGCATAGGTTAAATTAAGCTGAATTCGGGCTTTGCAGAAATGCAGCAGTACATGTGACAAAAAATTCCTCGATTCCCGGTGGGTCGCATGGCATAGTGCCTGAATAAAGGATGATAAATGCAAGGCACAATGAGCTTAAATACGCAGATTTTAATTGCCGCAATATTGGGTGTGGCATTTGGGTTTTTATTAATTCAGTTTCCAGAGACGCAGTTTTTATCCGCCAGCCTGTATGGCTTGGGGATTGCCAGTAGTATTTTTATTGGTTTGCTGAAAATGATCTTGGTTCCGTTGATCTTTAGTTCGATTGTGGTGGGGGTATCGAATTTACAAGCGGGTGGTCAGCTGAGTCGAACGTGGAAAATTACCTTAGCGTGCTGCGTCACCACCACAACTTTGGCACTGATCTTGGGTCTAGCATGCGCGCATATTTTTAAAGTCGGGCAGGGCGTGGACATCGTCATGTTCCAAGATGCAATGCAACAGCATCAAAGTCCTGACACCCTCACAGCAGGTTCATTCTTTACCAATTTTATTCAAAATACACTGATTAATCCGTTTAAAGCCTTTAGTGATGGCAATGTACTCGCTGTCGTGGTGTTTTCACTATTTCTCGGTGTGGCCTTGGTCAAAGGCGGTGAAAAGTTCCGAAGCGTGAGAAAGCTCAGTCAGCAATTTTTCGACATCATGATGATGATCATCGGCTGGGTGATGAAGCTTGCACCGATTGGTATTTTTGCATTATTGGCTAAATTGATTGCTACAGAAGATATTTCGGTGTTGAGTCGCCTCGCGGAGTTTGCTGCCGTAGTCACAGGGACGACGATTTTCCATGGGGCAGTGGTGTTACCTCTGCTGCTATGGATTTTTGGGAAAATGAGCCCACTGACATTTTTTAGAGGAACACGAGCTGCCTTAATCACTGCTTTTGCAACTAGTTCAAGTTCAGCAACGATGCCACTGTCGATGAAATGTGCGCAGGAAAATTTAGGCGTACGTCCTCAAACAGCAGGTTTTGTGATTCCATTGGGCACACAGTTGAATATGGATGGTACAGCGTTGTATGAAGCTGCTGCTGCGTTATTTATTGCCAACTTGATGGGCTTAGATTTAACCTTGGGTCAGCAGTTAATTGTCTGTGCAACCGCCATGATTGCGTCACTCGGCGCACCGGGCATTCCAAGCGCTGGAATGGTGACAATGATTATGGTTTTACAATCAGTCGGACTCCCTGCAGAAGCGATTGCGATTTTACTGCCGATAGATCGACTCTTAGATACGGTACGGACTGTGGTGAACGTACAGGGCGATATGATGATTAGTGTGGTGGTTGATCGTCATACCCGAGATGTAGATGAACCAGCGTTGTCGAATTAAGCAGATAAAGAGCTAAAATGTGGGTTGTAGACGATCTCCCACAGATGCCCGTCTAAGTCTTGAAAATAGCCTGCATAACCACCGTAAAACGTGGGCTGTGCGGGCTTAATTGTCTTTGCTCCAGCGCGTTGGGCTTGTTGCATGATTTGATCGACGGCCGCGGGACTGTTAACGTTATGTCCGAGAGACATTTGAGTCGGACAAAATGCTGATGTATTGATGTCTGTGTCATGACTCAGGCTATCTTGTGGCCAGAGTGCGAGCTTTAAACCGTGTTGTAAATCAAAAAATGCCACAGCGCCATGTTCAAATTCAGTCCCAATAATCCCTGTGCTATTTAGACCTAAACCCTCCTGATAAAATGCGAATGCAGCATGTAAATCTTTCACGGCCAGTGTAATGACGGAGATGTGAGCGTGCATGGAGATGCTCCTGAACGGTGTATTTTTATTTTAGGATAAGGCTGAGTATAAATGCATATTAAAGAGAATAGGGAATTCGGAAGAACTGTACTTTAAACCTTGAACTTATGACGACCCTATTCATCTTAAGTTTGTTGATTGCTCAATAAAAAAATAGAGCGTAATGGAAGTGAGCACAAAAAAAAGCAGGGCGAACCCTGCTTAATACAGATTTTAAATGGTGTTTATGCAACTTTCAGTGCGGCACGTTTTGCAGCAGGAGAGTTGTCGAGGTAAGCAATCGCATCTTCAGTTTTCGCTTCATGCACAGGATCGTACCAAGGCATTAAATACCCCAATTGCTGTGACACTAGCCAAAGCGGATGTGGCAATAAGCGATTGTCTTTTTGCGCGATACGCGCCCATTCACGCCAAATCCACGGTTTATATACGGCAGGTTTAATCGATGCATAGCGCGCGTCTTGCTGCATGATATGTGCTGCACCATCGACCCATAGACCAAGTACGGCTGCAATCACGATCACACTTTGATAATAGCGAGAAATATAGCCCCCACCGAGATGACGATACAAATCAAAGGCCACGGTACGATGCTCAATTTCTTCTGCACCATGCCATTTTACTAGATCGAGCATATTCGGATCAGCACCGAGGCGTTCCCACTCTTTATTATATAAAGCATATTTGCCTAGTACACAGGTCATGTGCTCAACTGTTGCAATTACCCCTAAACGAAAGAGATCCCATTGATGATCCAAAGCTTTAGGTACGTTGAGCCCTAGAGGTTGGTCCGCAAGCAGTTTGCCAAAGAGAAAGTCCATGATCTCAAGGTTGCGTTGAATACTGATATTGCGCTGAGATAAGTATTCTTTATTAGCAGAGTTATGTGCTTGAGCATGCATGGCTTCTTGGCGGATGAATGCTTTAACGTCCTCTGCTAGTTTTTCATCTCTAATTTGTGGCAATACTTTGTTATACAGACGGCAAAACCAAAACTCACCAGCCGGTAAGATCATGTTAATTTCATTAATAAAATAGCTGAAAAAAGGTTGGTTGGGCACCCAGTCAACTTGGGTATCTTGCCACTCAAATTTCACTTTACGTGGTTTAATTTTATATTCGATTGATGATCCAAGTTTTGTGTTTTTCAAGCGGGAGAGTAATTTCATGACCTATCCTTGTTTTTATGTGATCGAGTGCACATCTGATATATTCAGTATCCAAAAAAAATCCTGCATTGTGATTAGCAATACAGGACATTTCATTATCTTCAGATGATACTTTTTGTCAGACAATCATCCTTGCGCTGACTTTAAAAATACTGGATTAGTGGTCTGAATTTTTGTCTTCAGCTTGGGGTAAATCTTCAGATGTAGTGTGGAAGTCATTGAATGCTTCCGCGTCCACATCGATTTCAATATCATCTTCCGATGCTTCAGGTATGCTGTCGAGATCAAACTCTGTGGATTGCTCTAGAGTGAAGTTTAGACGACCCGCCATGACACTCGCTAACTCTTCTAAACCTTGTTTATTCAATGATGAGAACAATTGGATAGAGAAGTTCAGTTTCATTTTTTTCAATGCCGCTTTCACTTCTTGTAGTGCTTTAGAGGCTGGGCCACGGTTTAATTTATCTGATTTGGTGAGCAGTACATGCACGAACAATTTACGTGAATGTGCCCATTCCAACATCATGACGTCAAAATGTTGTAGTGGATGACGGATATCCATCAACAGCACAAGACCTTGTAAACTTTCACGGTGTATCAGATAGTTTTCTAACTCTTTTTGCCACACGATTTTCATCGCTTCAGGTACAGCGGCATAGCCATAACCCGGTAAGTCGACCAAACGTTGATCAGGATTTCCTAGACTGAAAAAGTTGATCATTTGGGTACGACCCGGTTTTTTCGACGCACGTGCCAATTGTTTTTGGTTAGTGAGCGCATTAATAGCACTCGACTTACCCGCATTGGAACGGCCAGCAAAGGCAATTTCATAGCCGGTATCTTCAACGCAGAGGTTGAGTTTAGGCGCACTCATTAAGAACTCAGCTTTGCGTAGCCAGTTGAGCGAGCGCACAGCATATTCAGTAATCGCAGAGTCTACTTTTTTCTCATAAGTAATCTTTTGCTTCGGCGCATTGGCCGCTTTACTGTTTCGTGATTTTCCTCTGTGCTGATGCATAACCCAACTTCAATAACTGATTTAACAACACGCATTATAAAGGAAGTCGGGCAGGCAAGCGAATTTTGTCGCAGGCAAAGTGAAATTAGAGATTGATCATTTGAATTGGAGATTGTGTTGTAAATTTAGATGCGCTGCTTGGTTGTAAGACGTCAGCAAGTTTGTACTGATCGAGACTTTGATAAAACTGTTCTAAAGCTTGGTCTAAGATGCTTTTTAAACCACACTGACTGCGCAGTACGCAGGGTGGGTCGTTACATTCAACAATCTGGTGATTACCTTGCAAAATTCGCACAATTTGACCGAGTTGAGCGTCAAGTGCTTCAGGGTTTAGACGAATACCGCCACCTTTGCCGCGGCTGGTGATTAACCAGTTTTGCTTTGCCATAAAATGCACAATTTTCACCAAGTGATTACGCGAAACGTGCAGGTCTTCTGCAATTTCAGCAATGTTATAAGGCACATCACGAGGACGTGCGATATAGAGCAAAATGCGTAATGCATAATCGGTGAATTTATTGAGTTGCATGATAATACTGTGAGTCTGAGAGAAATAAATAAGGGCTAGTCTAGCATAACTAAACTAACCCTTTGTATTTCAGGTGAATAGCTTAGTTAGTGTTTTACACCACCAGTGCCGAAAGCTTCGCTGTGAATATTGCTAGCAGGAATACCACGAGCAATTAAAGCTTTCTGTTGTTCAGCCATAAATGGCATTGGACCGCAAAGGTAATAATCCGCATTGATCGGTAACAGTGCAGTATCCATGCTGCCTAAGTCTAGACGACCAGCAGCATCATAATCTTCACCTAATTTATCATTAGCATGAGGGAACTCATACGCTGTAAAAGTGCTAAGACGTGGGTATTTTGCTTCCAAATCCTGAATGTGTTTATGCATTGCATGCACTTGTTTGCTACGGCAGGCATGGATAAAGGTTACAGGTTGTGGCATGTCTAAAGTCACCAACTGATTCAGCATCGCAATCATTGGTGTTAGACCTACACCACCACTGATAAAGACATTGCGTTTTTGTGAATCAATCAGGAAGAAATTACCTGTTGGTGCAGACACTTCGATTTCTGAACCGATCTCCAAGCCATGCAGTGTATTTGATACCCAACCTGGAACCAAGTCACCTTTCTGATCTTCACGTTTTACAGAGATACGTAAGTAGTTGTCTTGTGGGCTGGTAGACAATGTATATTGACGTGGTTGTTTTAGACCCAGCTCATCGACCAATACACGTACAGAGATGTACTGACCTGCTTCATATTTTGGTAAATCACCACCATCAGAAGGCTCAAGGTAGAATGAGGTGATTTCATCACTTTCAGCCACTTTTTTCGCGATTTTGAAATTACGCCAACCTAACCAACTGCCTTTAGTTTGCTGATGTTGCTCATAAATCGCTTTTTCAGTGCTGATAAACAAGTCTGCCAATTGTCCATATGCTGCTGCCCAAGCTGCAATCAGTGGATCTTCCATTGAAATGCTTAATACTTCACTGATCGAGTGCAGCAAATTTTCGCCGACAATATTATAGTCTGGCGCTTGAATGTTAAGACTCACATGTTTATGCGCAATTAATTCTACAACTGGTAAAAGTACAGATGGGTCCTCAATATTTTCAGCATAAGCCAATACAGCACCCGCCAAGGCTTGTGCCTGAGCACCGCTGCGCTGATGTCCCATGTTAAAGGTTTCTTTGAGGTCAGGGTTATTGCCCAACATACGATTATAGAAGTAACCAGTCAGCGCGACACCATTTTCACGTAGAACAGGAACAGTAGCTTTTACTAGGTCAATTTGCTGCGGAGTCATAGCTGATCTCTCATGGCTGTTATTTATAAGATGTATTTAAAATACATATTTAAAAATGCATTTGCAATATGTCCCATTGATAAAACCATAAAAAAAATATGGGATATTAAAATATCCCATAAATTAAGCATAGATAATCGAAATGGCGAATTATTTTTTACCAAACAGTGAACCTAGCAAACCGCGTACGATTTTCTGACCTGTCGACCCGCCCAAGCTGCGTGCAGCACTTTTTGCAAAAGTTCCTACCGTGTCTTGAATCAGTTTTTCACGTTGTTTGGCTGCACGCTCAGCTTCTTTTTGTTGTTCGCGCGCAAGGCGTTCTTGTTCACGTGCTTGCTGTTTGGCGAGTGCATCTGCTTCTTTGGCTTGTTGTTTGGCCAACGCTTCTTGTTCTTTGGCTTCTATTTTATCTTGTTCCGCTTGGACGGCTTGTTGTTGGCGCTCCGCCACTTTATTTTGCAAAAGTTCATAGGCACTTTCACGGTCTGCTTCGGTGTCATACACACCTGCAACAACGCTATTTGCCATGAGTGCTTTGCGTTCTTCTACAGCAATTGGACTAAATGAAGAATAGGGTGGCATCACCCAAGCACGTTCAACGATTTGGGGTGTGCCTTGCTCATCTAGACAGCTAATTAATGCTTCACCTACAGCCAGTTCCGTAATCACTTGATCGACTTTAAACGCAGGATTGGTTCGAAAAGTATCTGCTGCCGTCTTAACAGCTTTCTGATCTTTCGGGGTAAATGCACGTAGCGCATGCTGAACGCGGTTACCCAGTTGTCCTAAAACACTCTCAGGTAGGTCAAGTGGATTTTGCGTTACAAAGTAAATGCCGACACCTTTAGAGCGAATCAGACGAACCACTTGCTCAATCTTTTCTTGTAAAGCAGGGCTGGCATTATCAAACAATAAATGTGCTTCATCAAAGAAGAACACCAGTTTGGGTTTATCCATATCTCCAACTTCGGGCAATTGTTCAAACAGTTCTGACAGCATCCAAAGTAAGAAAGTCGCATAGAGCTTAGGGGTATTCATTAACTTGTCGGCTGCGAGCAGGTTGATGTTGCCACGACCTTGTGCATCCGTTTGAATGAAATCCATGATATTGAGCGCAGGCTCACCAAAGAACTTGTCACCGCCTTGATCTGCCAAGGCAAGCAAATTACGTTGAATTGCACCTAAACTTGCAGGCGATAAATTGCCATATTCATTTTTAAATTCAGCTGCATGTTCACTGACGTAGCTAATCATGGCTTTTAAGTCTTTAAAGTCGATGAGCAATAAGCCCTGATCATCGGCAATACGAAAGACCGCAGATAACACGCCTTCTTGCGTGTCGTTTAAATTCAGAATTCGGGCAAGGAGCAGTGGACCAATTTCAGAAATGGTGGTGCGAATGGGATGTCCTTGTTCACCAAACAAATCCCAAAACACCACAGGGGAGGCAGCAAAAGGAATGCTCTCGATATTTAAAATTTTAATTCGTTCGTCAAACTTAGGATTGCTTTCACCTGCTTTGGCAAGGCTAGAAACATCCCCTTTGGCATCAGCTAAAAATACAGGTACACCCAGCCGAGAAAAACTTTCTGCCAACACCTTCAACGTCACCGTCTTACCAGTGCCTGTTGCTCCAGCAATTAAACCATGGCGGTTTGCAAATTGTGAATAAAGCACCACATCTTGTGTGGTGTCTTGTGTTTTTTTGCCAATAATTATTGGTGTACCCATAGATGTTCCTGTATTTATTCGAGTTGCTGTTTATTTAAATGTTGTAGTGCGTTATCTATATCTTGTATTAAATCTGCAGGATGTTCTAGTCCTATACAAAAGCGAACAAGTAAGCCAGCTTGAATGTGTGAATGTTCGAGTATACGCATATCTTTTAAGTTATATAGCATGACTAAACTGACTGGGCCACCCCAGCTAAAACCGAGCTTAAATAGTTTCAGCGCATCGCAAAAGCGGCGTACATCTTGCAAACTATATTTTTCATTAAATATCACGCTGACCAAACCGGCACTGTGTTGTTCTGTACAAATTTCTTTCCAATACTGATGTCCTGCGGAAGCTTCATCAGCAGGATGTAAAACCTGTACAAAGGCTGGCTGTTGTTTTAGCCAATTTAATAAAGTTAAAGCACTTTGTGACTGGTGTTCATAGCGCAGGCGCATAGAAGCCAGACTGCGTTGTATTTGCGCGGCATCATCACCAGAGATGCTAATGCCTTGAATGGCGTGCGCACGAAACAGTTTGTGATGAAGCTTTTTATCTCGTGTAATTACCGAGCCCATTAAAATATCGCCACCGCCACTTGGGTATTTGGTCAAGGCATGCACACTGATATCGACACCCAGATGCTCAGCACTAAAATCAAAAGCATTAAAGGCAAGTCCTGCGCCCCACGTATTGTCCAGTGCAGTGAGAATGTTCTGCGCTTGAGCTTTTTTGACCAAGCCGACTAAATCTGGAAACTCTAAAGTGACAGAACCCGCAGCTTCTAACCAGATAAGCTTGGTTTGCGCTGAAGGGCTAAATGAATCGACATCAATAGGGTTATAAACCTTGACCACGATGCCATAGCGGGTTTCTAAATTGCGTAAATGTTCCATATTTGGGCCATAGATATTATCTGCGACCCAAACTTCATCCCCTTGACTTAAAAAACATGAATTGACCAAATTAATTGCAGATAAACCGCTTGGTGCCAGTAAGTGATACAAGCCACCTTCAATCTGAGCAAGCTGATCACCTAGGGTGAATGTCGTGGGGGTACCATGTGTGCCATAGCTATAGTCATAATCATCAGTCCAATGGCGATTATAAAGCGCATCTGTATTTTCGAAAATTATAGTGGATGCACGAAACAGGGGAGGTTGAACACTATTGATGTATTGCGGTGCCTTTCTTGGTGCATGAATGAGTTCGGTTTGAGGATTCTTTTTCACGTGGCGCTCTGAAATGATCAAAATAATAATGAATGATCAAAAGAATAAGACTAAAACGCATGGATTTACGATGCTTTTGTATAGAAAATTAAGTGAAAAGCAAAGTTGGCTTCATTCTTGCAAAACCGATATCAGAGCAACAACAATAGGTTTAGCGCATGAAGTCGCATTTAAAAGTACATTATTTTCAGCATATTGCTGGCGAAGGGTTCGGCAGTTGTTATGAATTTTTAAAACAGCATCAGGCCAAAATTACGGCCACAGAATTCTTTGCATTACCGGTCGATCAAGCCTTAGATCTCGAAGCTTTGCCGCATGTTGAAGATGTCGATTTACTTATCATTATGGGTGGAACCATGAGCGTAAATGATGAGGCAAATTTCCCATGGTTAAAAATAGAAAAGCGTTGGCTGCGACGCTATTTAGCCCTCGGTAAACCCGCAATCGGGCTTTGTTTAGGTGGGCAATTGATTGCTAATGCTTTGGGTGGTGCGGTGAGTCGAAATGCACAACAAGAGTTGGGTTGGACGACCATCCGTAAGGTCGCTAACGTACCGCATGGCTGTTTCAAACTACCGGAAGAGTTTAAAGTCATGCAGTGGCACAGTGAAACATTTGAAATTCCCAAAGGAGCGGTATTACTGGCGGAAAATGATGCATGTCGTAATCAAATGTATCAAATTGGACAAAATGTTTTGGGCTTTCAATTTCATCCTGAAATTACCCCTGAAGTACTCGATTTATTTTTGGAAAATGATGAAGAGGTGGCATTTTTTTCAGGAACACATGTACAGCCAGTACATGATCTGCGGAAAAGCGCAAAAAACAAATTTATTGAGGGAAATCAAATACTAAACCAAGCAATAGAGTATGTATTAAGAAAAAATGCCTGTTGATTAAAAGTTAAGCAATTGATCTTGCATAAAAAATGAAAAATATAAGAAAAACAGCAAAAGGGATTTGCTTATGCATTAAACAATAGCTATAATGGGCGACCCTTTGATGAAGGGGGTTAGCTACGAATAAAGTAGTTAACATCGTGACAGTCACGGCATCGATCGTGACCTTAGTGATATTTCACTGCTCTTGACACTTGCCTCTTTTAAAGTGGGGTGAGATGCGTCAAGGGTGATTCTTTATATATTTGGCTTGGAGTTAACTGGTATGTCTAACCAGAGAATTCGTATCCGTCTTAAGTCTTTTGATCATCGTTTAATTGATCAATCAGCTCAAGAAATCGTAGAAACAGCAAAACGTACTGGTGCACAAGTTTGTGGTCCAATCCCGATGCCTACACGTATCGAACGTTTTAACGTTTTAACATCACCACACGTTAACAAAGATGCGCGTGACCAATACGAGATCCGCACTTACAAACGTTTGATCGACATCGTTCAACCTACAGATAAAACTGTTGATGCATTGATGAAGTTAGATCTTGCAGCTGGTGTTGATGTTCAGATCGCTTTGGGTTAAGGCTTTCGGTTAATTAACGCTCTAAGTTAATTAGGCCGCTTTTTTAGAGGTTTATGCACATGGCTATTGGTTTAGTCGGTCGCAAGTGCGGTATGACACGTATCTTTACAGATGCTGGTGTTTCTGTACCTGTAACAGTGATTGAGGTTGATCCTAACCGCATCACACAAATCAAAACGCTTGAAACTGATGGTTATCAAGCGATTCAAATCACTACTGGTGAACGTCGCGAATCTCGCGTAACTAATGCTCAGAAAGGTCACTTTGCGAAAGCTGGTGTTGCTGCTGGTCGTCTAGTTCAAGAATTTCGCGCTACAGAAGCTGATCTTGAAGGTCGTGAAGTTGGCGGAACTATCGGTGTAGATGTGTTCACAGTGGGTCAAATTGTTGACGTTACTGGTACATCTAAAGGTAAAGGTTTCCAAGGTGGTGTTAAGCGTTGGAACTTCCGTACTCAAGACGCTACACATGGTAACTCTGTATCTCACCGTGTTATCGGTTCTACAGGTCAAAACCAGACTCCTGGTCGCGTGTTCAAAGGCAAAAAAATGCCTGGTCACTTAGGTGCTGAACGTGTAACTACACAGGGTCTTGAAATCGTTGCTATCGACGCAGAACGTTCAGTTCTAGTTGTTAAAGGCGCGGTTCCTGGTGCTACTGGTGGCGACGTTACTGTTCGTCCTACTATCAAGGCCTGAGGGGAAATAACGTGAATTTAAATACTGTTTCCGGCTCTGCTGTTGAGTTATCTGAAGTTGCGTTTGGTCGTGATTTTAACGAAGCTCTTGTACACCAAGTTGTTACAGCTTACTTAGCTGGTGGTCGTCAAGGTTCTAAAGCGCAAAAATCACGTGCTGACGTTTCTGGCGGTGGTAAAAAACCTTTCCGTCAAAAAGGTACTGGCCGCGCTCGTGCTGGTTCTATTCGTAGCCCAATCTGGGTTGGCGGTGGTAAAACTTTTGCTGCTCGTCCACAAGACTGGTCTCAAAAAGTAAACCGTAAAATGTATCGCGGTGCTATGCAATGCATCCTGGCTGAGCTTGTTCGTCAAGATCGCCTTGTTTTAGTTGAAGAGATTGCTGTTGCAGCTCCAAAAACTAAAGAATTGCTTGCAAAACTTAACGACTTGAATGCACCTCGTGCATTAATCGTTACAGATGCTGTTGATGAGAACTTGTATCTTGCTGCTCGCAACATTCCACACGTTGATGTGGTTGATGCTGCTGCAATCGATCCTGTTAGCTTGATCGCGTTCGATAAAGTTGTTATGTCTGTTGCTGCTGCTAAGAAAATTGAGGTAGAACTCGGATGAACAACGAACGTATCTATCAAGTCCTACAAGGACCTGTATTCTCAGAAAAAGCACAAGTTTTAGGCGAAACTGCTGGTGTTCAAGTGTTCAAAGTTGCACTAGATGCAAACAAACTTGAAATCAAAAAAGCCGTTGAGCAACTATTTGGTGTTCAAGTTGTTAAAGTTAACACAACGATCACTAAAGGTAAGACTAAACGCTTTGGTAAAACATTAGGACGTCGTTCTGATGTTAAAAAAGCATACGTCACCCTGAAAGCTGGCCAAGATGTTGAAATGGCTGACTTGGGCGATACCGCTGAAAACGCAGCGGAATAAGGACGAAAATTATGCCGATTCAAAAATGTAAGCCAACGTCTCCAGGACGTCGCTTTGTAGAGAAAGTGGTTCATAACCACCTTCACAAAGGCGCGCCATATGCTCCGTTGGTTGAAGCTAAAAAACGTACTGGCGGTCGTAATAACAACGGTCACATTACAACTCGTCACGTTGGTGGTGGTCATAAACAGCACTACCGTATCGTAGACTTCAAACGTAACAAAGACAGCATCCCAGCTGTAGTTGAGCGTATTGAATACGATCCAAACCGTACAGCTCATATTGCTTTATTGAAATATGCTGACGGTGAACGTCGCTATATTATTGCACCTAAAGGCCTTCGCGCTGGTGATCAAGTTCAGTCTGGTAACGATGCTCCAATCCGTCCAGGTAACTGCTTGCCACTTCGCAACATGCCTATCGGTTCTACTCTTCACAACATCGAGCTTAAAATCGGTAAAGGCGCACAATTAGTACGTTCTGCTGGTACATCTGCTCAATTGTTGGGTCGTGACGGTTCTTACGCTATCATTCGTCTTCGTTCAGGCGAAATGCGTAAAGTACACGTTGAATGCCGTGCTGTGTTAGGTGAAGTTTCTAACTCAGAAAGCAACCTTCGTTCACTTGGTAAAGCAGGTGCATCACGCTGGCGTGGCGTTCGTCCTACCGTACGTGGTATGGCGATGAACCCAGTAGACCATCCACATGGTGGTGGTGAAGGACGTAACAAAGGTATTCAACCTGTAAGTCCATGGGGTCAAAAAGCTAAAGGGTACAAAACACGTACCAACAAGCGTACGACTAAGATGATCATTCGCGACCGTCGCGTTAAGTAACAAGTAAAGGAATCTGACAATGCCTCGTTCTCTGAAAAAAGGCCCATTCGTCGATGCGCACTTGTTCGCTAAGGTTGAAGCGGCTATCGCGGCTAATAACCGTAAGCCGATCAAAACTTGGTCGCGTCGTTCGATGATCTTACCGGATTTTGTTGGTCTAACAATTTCTGTACACAATGGCCGTAACCATGTTCCAGTGATTGTATCTGAGCATATGGTTGGTCATAAATTAGGTGAATTCGCGCCAACTCGTACCTATCGTGGTCACGGTGTTGACAAGAAGTCTAAACGTTAATAGGTGCTATGATGGAAGTAACTGCTAAATTACGCGGTGCCGCTATCTCGGCACAAAAAGCACGTTTGGTTGCAGACCTAATTCGCGGCAAATCTGTTGCGCATGCTTTGAATATCTTAAACTTCAGCAACAAAAAAGCTGCAGTTTTAGTTAAAAAAGCATTGGAATCTGCGATTGCAAACGCTGAACACAATAACAGTTTAGATGTAGACGACCTTAAAGTTTCTACGATCTACGTTGATGAAGGCATGAGCCTGAAACGTATTTTGCCACGTGCTAAAGGCCGTGCAGATCGTATTACTAAGCGTACTTGTCACATTACCGTTAAGGTAGGGGTTTGATATGGGTCAGAAGGTTCATCCAATCGGTATCCGCCTAGGTGTTGTGAAACGTCATAACGCTAACTGGTATGCGAATCCGAAACAATATGCTGAATATTTGCTAAAAGATCTTCAAGTTCGTGAGTTTTTAACTAAAAAACTTAAGAATGCGATGGTAAGCAATATTCTTATCGAACGCCCTACAGGCGCAGCTAAAGTAACTATTAGCACTGCACGTCCTGGTATCGTGATCGGTAAAAAAGGCGAAGACATTGAGAAATTACAACGCGAATTAACAGCCATTATGGGTGTTCCTGCGCAAGTAAGTATCAACGAAATCGATCGCCCAGATTTAGACGCTCGTTTAGTTGCTGAAGCAATCGCTTCTCAATTAGAAAAACGTGTAATGTTCCGTCGTGCTATGAAGCGTGCGGTTCAAAACTCTATGCGTGCTGGTGCTAAAGGTATCAAAGTGGAAGTTTCAGGCCGTCTAGGTGGTGCTGAGATTGCTCGTACTGAATGGTATCGTGAAGGTCGTGTACCTCTTCATACTCTTCGTGCTGACATCGACTATGCTACTATGCGTGCTGAGACTACTTACGGTACGATCGGCGTTAAAGTATGGATCTTCCGTGGTGAGATCTTGGGCGGCATGAAACAAGTCATGAACCCAGCTCCAGCTGAAGAACGTCCAGCTAAACGTGGCCGTGGTCGTGGTGAAGGTCAAGAGCGTCGTGGTCGTCGCAATGATCGTTCTGCTGAAAAAGGAGAATAATCCATGTTACAACCTAAACGTACTAAATTCCGTAAAGTGCAAAAAGGCCGTAACACTGGTCTAGCACATCGCGGTAGCTCAGTATCTTTTGGTACTATTGCACTTAAATCAGTTGAACGTGGTCAAATGACAGCACGTCAAATTGAAGCAGCGCGTCGTACAATCAGCCGTCGTATTAAACGTGGTGGTAAGATCTTTATCCGTGTTTTCCCAGACAAACCAATTACTGAAAAACCATTAGAAGTTCGTATGGGTAAAGGTAAAGGTTCTGTGGAATACTGGGTTTGCCAAATCAAACCAGGTAAAGTCTTGTACGAAATTGATGGTGTTAACGAAGAACTTGCTCGCGAAGCGTTTACGCTTGCTGCTGCAAAACTTCCGTTTAAAACCACTATCGTGACTCGGACGGTAATGTAATGAAAACTAATGATCTACGTGAAAAGTCGGTAGAAGAGTTGACAGCTTTGCTTGATGAGCAACAGCTTAACCAATTCCGTCTTCGTATGGCGAAAGCAACTGGTCAATTGGGTAAATCGCACGAAGTTGCGCTTACTCGTAAGACAATTGCTCGTATTAAGACCCTCCTTACCGAAAAACAGGGGAACGGACAATGAGTGAACAAACAGTTCGCACGTTAACCGGTAAAGTAGTTAGCGACAAGATGGACAAGTCTATCGTTGTTCTTATCGAACGCCGCGTTCAACACCCGTTGTATGGCAAATTAATCCGCCGTTCAACTAAATTACACGCTCATGATGAAAACAATGTTGCTAAAGTTGGCGACGTAGTAAGCATCAAAGAAAGCCGCCCAATGTCTAAAACTAAGTCTTGGACTTTAGTTGAAGTTGTTGAAGCTGCTGCTGAGTAATTAAACGTTCTTGCATCATCGGTCAATTTCGAGTACTCTTTGAGCCTTTCGAAATTGCGACCGGTGATGCTCGGTTTTGGAGTAGGGCAATGATTCAAACCGAAAGTATGCTCGACGTAGCAGACAACAGTGGTGCTCGCCGCGTACAATGTATTAAAGTACTTGGTGGTTCACATCGTCGTTATGCTTCTGTTGGCGACATTATTAAAGTTACTGTAAAAGAAGCTATTCCACGCGCACGTGTTAAAAAAGGTGACGTGATGAATGCTGTAGTTGTACGTACAAAATTCGGCATCCGTCGTGCAGATGGTTCAGTTATTCGTTTCGATGATAACGCAGCTGTTATTTTGAACAACAACAAAGCGCCGATTGCAACTCGTATTTTCGGACCAGTGACTCGTGAACTTCGTACTGAACAGTTCATGAAAATTATTTCATTGGCTCCTGAAGTTCTATAAGAGGCACTCATGGCTAAGATTAAAAAGGGCGATCAAGTAATTGTGATCGCAGGTAAAGAAAAAGGCAAACAAGGTACTGTTTTGTCTGTTTCAAATGACCGTGTTAAGGTTGAAGGCCTTAACTTGGTAACGAAGCATCAAAAGCCTAACCGAGCTACTGGCGCTGAAGGCGGCATCGTAACTCAAGAAGCTGAGCTTCATATCTCTAACGTGGCAATTTTTAATGCTACAACCCAAAAGGCTGACCGTGTTGGTTACCAAGTGATTGAAGGCGTGAAAACTCGCGTATTCAAATCTAATGGTGAATCAGTGGCGGTAGCGAAGTAATAGGTTGACTAGGCAATGGCCAGACTTAAAACGCGTTACAACGACGAACTTAAGGCTCAATTAAAAGAAACATTGGGCGTTAAGAATGTGATGGATATCCCTCGCATTACAAAAATTACCATCAACATGGGTGTTGGTGCTGCATCAGCTGACAAGAAATTGTTAGATGGCGCTCTTTCTGATATGCAAGCAATTGCTGGTCAAAAACCAGTACTTACTTTAGCTCGTAAATCTATCGCTGGTTTCAAAATCCGTGATGGTTGGCCGATCGGCTGTAAAGTTACTTTACGTGGCGAACGTATGTACGAATTCTTAGACCGTTTGATCTCTATCGCGATCCCTCGTATCCGTGACTTCCGTGGTTTCTCTGCGAAATCATTTGATGGTCGTGGTAACTACTCAATGGGTCTTAAGGAACAAATCATGTTCCCTGAAATCGATTTTGATAAGATTGATCGTATTCGTGGTATGGACATTACCATCACTACGACTGCTCGCACCGATGACGAAGGCCGTGCGCTTATGCGTGCATTCGGCTTCCCGTTCAAATAAGAGGTCGATATGGCTAAGAAAGGTATGATTAATCGCGAATTGAAACGCGAAGCTACTGTTGCTAAATACGCTGCGAAACGTGCTGAATTAAAAGCAATTATCGCAAACGTAAATGCATCAGACGAAGAACGTTTCGAAGCGATGATGAAATTTCAAGCATTACCACGTAATGCGTCTCCAGTACGTCTACGTAACCGTTGTGGTTTAACTGGTCGTCCTCATGGTTACTTCCGTAAGTTCGGTTTAAGCCGTAACAAATTACGTGAAACAGTAATGCAAGGTGATGTACCGGGCGTTGTTAAGGCAAGCTGGTAAGGAGCACTATAAATGAGTATGCAAGATACCGTTGCCGACATGCTAACACGTGTTCGTAACGCACAAATGGCAAAGAAACAAACTGTTTCTATGCCAAACTCAAAGTTGAAAGTTGCGATTGCTAACGTACTTCAACAAGAAGGTTATATCGCTGATGTAGCTGTTGCTGATAATGAAGGCAAAGCGACTTTAACGATTACTTTAAAATATTTCGAAGGCAAACCAGTTATTGATACTGTGAAACGCGTAAGCCGTCCAGGTCTACGTCAATATCGCGGTAAAGATGCACTTCCTAGCGTTAAGCAAGGTTTAGGTATTGCAATTGTTTCTACAAGCAAAGGCATCATGACTGATCGCGCTGCACGTGCTGCAGGTATCGGTGGTGAAGTTATTGCTTTTGTTTCTTAATAGGTGATTCCTCATGTCTCGTGTGGCTAAAGCCCCAGTAACTGTACCTAACGGTGTTACAGTTACTCAGAACGGCCGGCAGGTCGAAGTGAAAGGCAGCAAAGGTACATTGTCTTTCAACCTGCATGCGCTGGTCGAGCTAAAACAGGAAGACGGTACTCTAGTTATTGCTCCTAAAGCTGAATCTAAAGATGCTTGGATGCAGGCTGGTACTGCTCGCGCTGTGCTTAACAACCTTGTAAAAGGTGTTAACGAAGGTTTCGAACGTAAGTTACAGCTTATCGGTGTTGGTTATAAAGCTGCGGTTAAAGGTAACATTGTTAACCTTAACCTTGGTTTCTCTCACCCGATCGATTACAACCTTCCTGAAGGTGTAACTGCAGAAACTCCTACTGCAACTGAAATTGTACTTAAATCAGCTGATAAAGCTAAATTAGGTCAAGTTGCTGCAGAAATCCGTGGTTACCGTCCGCCAGAGCCTTATAAAGGTAAAGGTGTTCGTTATTCTGACGAAGTTGTACTTCGTAAAGAAGCTAAGAAGAAATAAGGCGCGAGGTTCTTATGAACGAAAAGAAACAATCCCGTTTGCGTCGTGCGAAAAGCACACGCTTGCACATCCGTGCATTGGGTGCGACTCGTTTGTGTGTAAACCGCACTCCGCGTCACATCTATGCTCAAGTTATCTCTGCAGATGGTGGCAAAGTATTAGCGCAAGCTTCTACTTTAGATGCTACTTTACGTGCTGGTACTACTGGTAACGTTGAATCGGCTCAGAAAGTTGGTGCTTTAATTGCAGAACGTGCTAAAGCGGCTGGTGTAACTAAAGTTGCATTTGACCGTTCTGGTTTCAAATATCATGGTCGTATCAAAGCCTTGGCTGATGCTGCTCGTGAAAACGGCTTGGAGTTCTAATCATGGCTAAAGTTGAACAAAACGAAGGTCTTGTTGAAAAGCTGGTTGCCGTTGATCGTGTAGCCAAAGTTGTTAAGGGTGGTCGTATCTTCTCTTTCACAGCATTAACTGTTGTGGGTGATGGTAATGGTCGCGTAGGTTTTGGTCGTGGTAAAGCACGTGAAGTTCCAGCTGCTATTTCTAAAGCACTTGAAGCTGCTCGTCGCAACATGATTACTGTTGACCTTGTTGACGGTACTGTTCAGCACCCTATCAATGCTCGTCACGGTGCAAGCCGCGTTTACATGCAACCTGCTTCTGAAGGTACTGGTGTAATTGCTGGTGGCGCTATGCGTGCAGTTTTAGAAGCTGTAGGTGTACGTAACGTATTAACTAAGTGTTATGGTTCTACTAACGCTGCTAACGTAGTAAACGCAACTTTTAACGGTTTGCGTGATATGACTTCTCCTGAGAAAGTTGCTGCGAAACGTGGTTTATCAGTAGCACAAATTCAAGGGTAATCAATCATGAAAACGATTAAAGTTACCCAGACTAAATCTTCATCGCATCGCTTGAAAAATCACAAGCTTAGCCTTAAAGGTTTAGGTCTGCGTCGTATTGGTCATACAGTTGAAGTGCAAGATACGCCTTCTAACCGTGGTATGATCAACCAAGTTTACTATATGGTTAGTGTAGAGGAATAAGCCATGACTCTGCGTTTAAATACAATTGCACCTGCAGAAGGTGCTAAGCGTGACAACCTACGTTTAGGCCGTGGTATCGGTTCTGGCGTAGGTAAGACTGGTGGCCGTGGTGTCAAAGGTCAAAACTCACGTAAGAGCGGTGGTACACGTCCTGGTTTCGAAGGTGGTCAAACTGCGTTATATCGTCGTTTACCTAAATTCGGTTTCACTAGCCAAATGGCTTTGAAAACTGCTGAAGTACGTTTATCAGAACTCGCTAAAGTTGAAGGCGACATCGTGTCTCTTGAAACTTTAAAAGCTGCTAACGTTGTACGTAAAGATATGTTACGTGCACGTATCGTACTTTCTGGTGAAATTACTCGTGCGTTCACTGTTCAAGGTGTTGCATTGACTAAAGGCGCTAAAGCTGCTGTTGAAGCTGCTGGCGGTAAAGTCGAGGAGTAATCCCCAGTGTCTATGACTCCTAGTTCGACAGGTCATGTTAACATGATGAAAGGCCAGCCTTTTCATGTGAAATATCGTGAAATTATCCGCCGTATGATGTTCCTCATCGGGGCGTTGTTGGTTTTTCGACTGGGAGCACATATTCCAGTACCGGGCATTAACAATGCCGCACTAGAGAATCTGTTTAATGCAAACCAAGGTACGATCCTTGGTTTGTTTAACATGTTCTCAGGTGGTGCATTAGAGCGTATGTCAATTCTTGCTCTTGGGATTATGCCGTATATCTCTGCATCGATTATTGTGCAGTTAATGTCTACGGTTGTTCCTTCGCTGGAAGCTTTAAAGAAAGAAGGCGAACAAGGTAAGCGTAAGATCAATCAATATACGCGACAAGGCACATTGTTTCTTGCACTTGTGCAAGCTGTTGGGATGTGTGCAGGTCTGATTAGTCAAAATATTACTTTGACTAGTGGACTTGCTTTTTACGTTCCTGCTGTAACTTCTTTAGTTGCAGGTACAATGTTCCTGATGTGGTTAGGTGAGCAAATTACAGAGCGTGGAGTAGGGAATGGTATTTCCATGATCATCTTCGCTGGTATTGTTGCTGGTTTGCCGAACTTGGTTCTGCAATCTTTAACCTCAGTAGATAATGGCCAATCAAGTTTAATTGGTCTTGCAATTTTTGCATTGCTGTCTGTTGCAGTGTTAGCAGCAATTGTGTTTATTGAGAAGGCGCAGCGTCGTATTCCGGTAAACTATGCTCAAAAACAACAAGGTCGTCGTGTATTTACTGCCCAGCAAACACATTTGCCATTAAAAATTAATATGGCGGGTGTGATTCCTGCAATTTTTGCTAGTTCATTGCTATTGTTCCCAGCGAGCTTAGGGCAATGGGTAGGCAGCGCAGATCCAAATGCTGGCGTGATTAAACGTGGCCTACAAGATTTGGCACTCGTATTGTCGCCGGGTCAACCGATGTATTTGGTGCTATTTGGCGCATTAATTATCTTCTTCTGTTACTTCTATACTGCGCTAGTATTTAGCCCGAAAGAAGTGTCAGAGAATTTAAAACGTAGTGGTGCTTATGTACCGGGTATTCGTCCTGGTGAGCAAACTGCACGCTATTTAGATCATATTTTGAATCGTTTGACTTTTATTGGCGCGGTTTATATCACAATCATCTGTTTAATGCCGATGATTCTACAAAGTTCATTTGGTATTCCATTTAGCTTAGGTGGTACGTCTTTACTGATCGTAGTGGTGGTGGTGATGGACTTTATGGCTCAGCTTCAAGCTCATCTCACATCGCATCAATATGACAATCAATCGTTAATGCGTAAAACGACTGCTCATCCGAAAGGATAAGCGCACTTAGAGGTTTCATTATGAAAGTTCAAGCTTCTGTAAAGAAAATTTGTGGTAGCTGTAAAGTTATCCGTCGTAATGGGGTTATTCGCGTAATTTGCAGCGCAGAACCTCGTCATAAGCAGCGTCAAGGTTAATCTGATCAAGACCTGTTGATTTCAGTAGGCTAATTAGGTTATTATCCGCCCCTCAAAGATTTTGTCGGGCGGTTGATTATCTTAACTGCCTTTTTGGAGAAAATTGAATGGCTCGTATTGCCGGTGTAAACATTCCGGATAACAAGCATGCTGTTATCTCTCTAACGTACATTTTTGGTATTGGTCGCCACACTGCAAAAGCTATCTTAGCTGCTGCTGGTATTGCACCAACAACTAAAATTCGTGAATTAGATGACGCTCAGCTTGATGCGATTCGTGCAGAAGTTACTAAGGTTCCTACCGAAGGTGATTTACGTCGCGAAATTTCCATGAACATTAAACGTTTAATGGATTTAGGCTGCTACCGCGGTCTTCGTCATCGTCGCAGCTTGCCTGTCCGTGGTCAACGCACCAAAACTAACGCACGTACCCGTAAAGGTCCGCGCAAACCTATTAAGAAATAAGATTTCTGGAAGCTAAAAGATGGCTAAAGATACTCGCACACGCAAGAAGGTCACTCGTACCGTCTCTGAAGGTGTTGCACACATTCACGCTTCTTTTAATAACACCATTGTGACTATTACCGATCGTCAAGGTAATGCACTGGCTTGGGCTACCTCTGGTGGACAAGGCTTCCGTGGATCACGTAAATCAACTCCGTTTGCTGCTCAGGTAGCTGCTGAGGTTGCTGGTAAAGCTGCTTTAGATTACGGTTTGAAAAACTTGGACGTCCTTGTAAAAGGTCCTGGTCCAGGTCGTGAATCTGCGGTTCGTGCTTTAGGTGCAGTGGGTTATAAAATTAACAGCATTACCGATGTGACGCCAATCCCGCACAACGGTTGCCGTCCACCTAAAAAACGTCGCGTGTAAGGAGAAACATTCATGGCTCGTTATATTGGTCCAAAATGCAAACTCTCTCGCCGCGAAGGGACAGACCTGCAATTAAAATCTGGCGTTAAACCATTTGACGTCAAAACAAAAAAAGCTGCTAAAGCACCTGGCCAACATGGTGGCGCTCGTGGCGGCAAACAATCTGAGTACTCACTACAATTACGTGAAAAACAAAAAGTACGTCGTATGTACGGTGTTTTAGAGCGTCAATTTAGTAACTACTACAAAGAAGCTGCTCGTGTTAAAGGCGCAACAGGTGAAAACTTGTTGAAACTTCTTGAAAGCCGTCTAGATAACGTTGTTTATCGTATGGGTTTTGGTTCTACACGTGCAGAAGCTCGTCAGCTTGTATCTCACCGTTCAATCACTTTAAATGGTCGTCGTGTTAATATCGCGTCTATCCAAGTTAAAGCTGGTGACGTTGTTGCAGTTCACGAAGGCGCTAAACAACAATTGCGTATCAAAAACGCAGTTGAGTTAGCGACTCAACGTGGCATTCCATCTTGGATTGAAATTGATCATTCTAAATTGGAAGGTACATTCAAAGCTGCACCAGATCGCTCTGATTTACCTGCTGAAATCAACGAAAGCTTGATTGTAGAATTGTATTCTAAATAATCCTTGAGGTAGCAATAATGACGCGTACTGCAAATGAGTTTCTAACTCCGCAAGCGATTAAGGTCGAAGCGGCAAGCGGGACCTCGGCAAAAGTTATTCTAGAACCATTAGAGCGTGGCTTTGGTCATACTCTTGGTAATGCTTTACGTCGTATCCTTTTGTCTTCTTTACCTGGCGCAGCCGTGGTTGAAGTAGAGATTGAAGGTGTCGAGCACGAGTACAGTACTTTGGAAGGCTTGCAGCAGGACATCGTCGAGCTCTTGCTGAACCTAAAAGGATTGTCTATTAAGCTGTTCGATCAAAATGAAGCTTATCTGACATTGGAAAAACAAGGTCCTGGCGACGTTACAGCCGCTGACCTACGTTTACCACACAATGTTGAAGTGGTTAACCCTGAACATTTGATCGGTACTTTAAGTGCTTCTGGCTCATTAAAAATGCGCCTGAAAGTTTCTCAAGGTCGTGGTTATGAGACTTCTGATTCACGCTTCCCTGAGGGCGAAACTCGCCCAGTGGGTCGTTTGCAATTAGATGCTTCTTACAGCCCAATCAAACGTGTGTCTTACACAGTGGAAAACGCTCGTGTAGAACAACGTACTGACCTTGATAAACTGATCATTGATCTTGAAACCAACGGTACTGTTGATCCTGAAGAAGCTATCCGCAAAGCGGCAACAATCTTGCAACAACAAATTGCAATTTTTGTTGATCTTCAGAAAGATCAAGCACCAGTTGCTCAAGAGCCTCGTGAAGAAGTTGATCCGATTTTGCTTCGTCCAGTAGATGATCTAGAGCTTACTGTTCGTTCTGCTAACTGTTTGAAAGCAGAAAATATTTACTACATTGGCGATCTTGTTCAACGTACTGAAGTTGAGTTGCTTAAAACTCCTAACTTAGGTAAAAAATCGTTGACTGAGATTAAAGATGTTCTGGCATCGAAAGGCTTGCAATTGGGCATGCGTTTAGAGAACTGGCCACCGGCTAGCCTCCGCATGGACGATCGCTTTGCTTATCGTAGCCGTTAATTAAGTAGGACTATCACCATGCGTCATCGTAATAGTGGTGTGAAATTAGGCCGTACAAGCAGTCATCGTAAAGCGATGTTCCAAAACATGGCTAATTCTTTGTTCGAACACGAGTTAATTAAAACTACTGTTCCTAAAGCAAAAGAATTACGTCGTGTTGCTGAGCCTTTAATCACTTTAGCTAAAGTCGATTCTGTAGCAAACCGTCGTTTAGCGTTTGCTCGTACTCGTTCAGCTGCAACTGTTGGTAAATTATTTACCGTTCTTGGCCCTCGTTACAAAGAACGTAACGGCGGTTATCTACGTGTTCTTAAAGCGGGCTTCCGTGCAGGTGATGCTGCACCGATGGCTTACGTTGAGCTAGTAGATCGCGAAGTTAACTAATTTCGTGAAGAGCAGCGTACGTTGTTCTAAAAAAGGTCGGTTTTTAACCGACCTTTTTTAATGTCTGAAATTTTGTATTGGCTGTATATTGTTAGACAATAATTCAATTTGTCCTTAAAAGATAAAAATAAAACGCCTTTTGCTTAAACTTGACATTGTGCATTGTCAAAAATGTGATTTAATAAATATAAATCTAAGATAGGTTAAAAGAACAACATGGAAAAACAAGTTGATATTCTCATTGTAGGTGCAGGGATTTCCGGTGTAGGTTTGGCTGCGCATCTTTCAAAAAATTGTCCAAATCGTTCATTTGAAATTATTGAACGTCGTGAAAGTTTCGGTGGAACATGGGATCTATTTAAATATCCGGGTATTCGTTCTGATTCGGACATGTCAACTTTTGGCTTTAATTTTAAGCCGTGGAAAAAATCTAGTGTGCTTGCAGACGGGCCTTCAATTAAAGGCTACCTATCTGAAGTGATTGATGAATATAAAATCAAAGAAAAAATTCATTTTCAACATCGTGTTGTGAGTGCAAATTACGACTCACAAACTCGTAAATGGTCTGTTGTTATTGAAGATGCGAAGAAGAAGCAACAAACCTGGGTTGCAAATTTCGTCTTTGGCTGTACGGGTTATTATAATTATGACCAAGGGTTCCAACCTGAGTTTAAAGGGCAGGAAAACTTTAAAGGTACCTTCATTCATCCACAACATTGGCCTGAAAATTTTAATTATGCAGGCAAAAAAGTGGTGATTATTGGCAGTGGAGCAACAGCGATTACATTGGTACCAGCTATGGCAAAAGGCGGTGCTGGGCATGTGACCATGCTACAGCGTTCTCCAACCTATATTGCCTCAGTACCTTCTATTGACATCATTTATGACAAGATGCGTAAAGTATTGCCTGAAGATGTTGCTTATAAACTGACCCGTGCACGAAATATCGGTGTCCAACGGGCTGTTTATGCTGTTGCACAAAAGCAACCTAAATTACTCCGTAAGTTTTTATTAAAATCAATTGAGTTGCAGTTGAAAGGTAAAGTGGATATGAAGCACTTTACCCCAGATTATAATCCTTGGGATCAGCGCCTTTGTGTGGTGCCAGATGGTGATTTGTTTAAAATTTTACGTGAAGGCCGTGCATCTGTTGAAACTGATCAAATTGAAAGTTTTACTGAAAATGGCATTCAATTGAAATCAGGTAAACATCTTGATGCAGATGTAGTAATTTCTGCTACAGGTCTCAACATTCAAATTTTAGGCGGGATCAGTGCCACAATTGATGGAGAACCACTGAATACCTCTAAACATATGTTATATCGTGGTGTTATGGTCAGTGATGTACCCAATATGGCGATGATTATTGGCTATATTAATGCTTCATGGACATTAAAAGTTGATATCGCTTCTGAATACATCTGTAAATTGATTAACTATATGGATCAAAATGGTTACAACCAAGTGATTCCTCAAGGTGATGCGACCGAGTTGTTAGAAGATACGGTGATGGGCAGTTTGACCTCAGGCTATATTGCACGTGCAGCAGATGTGATGCCAAAACAGGGTAAACATGCACCGTGGAAAGTCAGCAATAACTATTTGGCAGATCGTAAAGAATTAAAGTATGCTTCATTTGAAGATGGAGTGCTGAAATTTGAAAAAAAGTCAGATCAAGTGGCGGCTAAACCCAGATTAGTTTCTTAAGGCAGTTATAGAAAAAGGAGCATCATGCTCCTTTTTTTTGCTTTAGATGAGTGACTTTAGGGTTTTATTTGATGCGCTTTATTTGTTGAAAAATATATCATGTTGAAAATAAGGAAAAGCACACAGGGTTAATGTGAATATTCAAGAACATTCAGAATTTATAAAATTAAATGATTATGAGCTATATACCCAAGCTTGGCAGCCTGAAACAGCAGATAAAGATGTAACTTTGGCCCCGATTATATTGATGCATGATTCACTGGGGAGTGTGGATTTGTGGCGTGATTTTCCTGCGCAATTGGCTTCTGCGTCTGGCAGAAAGGTCATTGCTTATGATCGGTTGGGTTTTGGTCGTTCGTCAGCAAATCCTGATGTATTAAGTACTGATTTTGTCTATGCCGAAGCACAGCAGGGCTTTAAGGCGCTTCTTCAACATTATTCCATTCAACAGTTTATTGTGATGGGGCATAGTGTCGGTGGGGGAATGTCTGTTGTGATTGCCAGTGAATATACTGAACAATGTCGAGGTCTGATCTCCATAGCAGCACAGTATGAAGTGGAAGAACTGACATTATCGGGTATACGTGAAGCTAAAACAGGGTTTGCGCAGCTGGGACAACTTGAACGCTTGGCTAAATATCATGGGGATAAAGCCCAATGGGTTTTGGATGCTTGGACTGAAACGTGGCTCTCACCGAGTTTTCGTCAATGGAACCTCGAGCATTATGTTGGAAAAGTACAGTGTCCGAGCTTGGTTATTCACGGAGAACTTGATGAATACGGGACGACAGCACAAGCTCAGAAACTTTTTTCGGGTATACAAGGTGATGCTGAACTAGAGATTTTGGAAGGGCTTCATCACATGCCGCATAAAGAGCAACCCGCATTGGTCACTGCACTGATCTGTGATTTTGTGAATGATTTAAGTTGATATCGAAAGAATGAAAAAAGCCCATCAGATGATGGGCTTTGTTGTTATAAAGAGCGGGAAATCAGCTCTTTCATAATTTCATTGGTACCTGCATAAATACGATTGGCTCGATTGTCGATATAAGCCCGTGCAATTGGATATTCAAGCATATAGCCATAGCCACCATGCAATTGCAGACATTCATCCACAACTTTGGAAAACATTTCTGAAATTTTGTATTTAGCAGCGGCTGCAGCGTCAATACCGAGCTGTTCCTCAAGTTGTAGTTCCATACAGCGATCTAGATAAGCTCGACAAAAATCGATCTCAGTACGTAGTTCTGCCAATTTAAAACGAGTGTTTTGGAAACTTGATACGGTCTTGCCAAATGCCTTACGTTCTTTGGTGTATTGAACTGTGTGCGCAAAGGCTGCTTCTGCACCGGCTTGACAAATAATCGCAACCAACATGCGCTCCCAAGCCAATTCCTTCATCAGCATCATAAAGCCCATACCTTGCATGCCGAGTAAGTTGCTTTTAGGGACGCGGACATTATCAAAAAACAGTTCACAGGTATCCTGACCTTTCATGCCAATTTTGTTTAAAGGTTTGCCTTTACTAAAACCGACGCGATCTGCTTCGACGATAATTAGCGATAAATTGGCTGAACCTTTTTCACTATTACCTGTCTTGCAGACCACAATCGCCATGTCACATAAATAGCCATTGGTGATAAAGATTTTTGACCCATTAATAATATAGTCATCACCATCTTCTGTAGCGGTTGTGCGTACGGCTTGTAGGTCTGAACCTGTGCCCGGTTCGGTCATTGCAATGGCAGTCACGGTTTCGCCAGATGCCATTTTCGGCAGCCAATGCAACTTTTGTTCTTCATTGCCAAAGTTATGAATGTAATTGGCCACAATGTCGGAGTGCAGTGAAAAGCCGGTAGAGGAGTCCATAGCATAGGCCTGCTCTTCAATCAGAATCATGCTATAGAGTCGGTCTACACCATAGCCGCCATAAGCTTCGGGCATGGTCGGGCAAAGCAAGCCCATGGCACCGGCTTTATTCCATAAGTCACGGTCAACATGTTGTTGTTTTTCATATTTTTCGATATTGGGCACAACTTCTTTTTCATAAAATTTTCGTACTGTTTCACGAAATGCATCATGTTCTGCATTAAATAATTGACGTGGCAGCATGTTATTGAGTGGGCGAATCGCTCCAGATTGCATTTTGAATATCCTATTCATTTTTATGGCTTTGTCTCAACTTATAAGATGCAGCGTGTGACTACAATGTGCAGAACATTCAAAAGCAAGAATTGCGATGAAGGATTCGGTCAATCTTTGAAAACACTCCACTTCAATGGGGTGGATGAGTTACACTAGACGGGTTCAACGATTGGGGAAGACAATGACTGATGAAATCAGCTTAGAAGAGCGTAAAGTGATCTACCGTGCACGTCGTGGTTTAAAAGAGATTGATGTTTATTTTGATCCCTACGTCAAAAATTACTATTTACAAGCCGATGCAGCTGAAAAAGACATGTTTGCAGAACTCGTTGCTGCAGAAGATCCAGATTTGTTGGATTGGTTTATGGAAGTTAGTGAACCGCCACGTCCTGAATTAAAAACGTTTATTCAAAAATTAAAACATTACGTTCATGGATAATCGGCAATTCAAACTGAAACGCAGTTTTTTATCGCATGCGTTTCAGTTTTTTATTTTTGCGGTATTGATGACGCTGCTTTATCAGTTACTAACACCCATGCTTTGGGGGATATTTTTCCTCATCGGGCTAGTGGTTTATGTTCTGTTTTTCCGTAAGCATTTACACGTCACCAGTCTAGATTATTTGGATGGAACTGATTGGTCTTTGCAACGACTGAACCGCCCAGTGCAACGCGTTCAAATTAGCCATATTTTGGATCATCAAATGTATATCGTGGTGTATTTTATGCATGCGCGTGCAAAACCGGTGATTATTTGGCGCGATCAATTGTCATTGAAACAGTGGAAATCACTCAAAGTATTGGCCAAAATGATCTAATTGTTAGACAGCCTGTATTTTTAAAATTCTATAAAATGTAAATATTTCATTACCTTGTGTTGTGGTTAAAATGATCTTGTCTGACAGGATTGGATTTTATTGGCAAAATATTTAAATTGTCTGACAATTTTAAGCTGTGCGGTGATTCTCTGCCTATATATTAGCCTTACCAACAGCCGTTAAAGGAAATCATCATGATGATGCCAACTTGGATGTTTCTGGTAATAGCGATTGTGTTAGCAATTGTTATAGGACGACTAGGAACAGTGCTGAAGGAACAGTTAACTCAAAAATAAGCAGTCAAACGCTTTCACAGTTAATAAGTAGCATGTGCCGAACCGTCGCTATGCTACTTTTTTTTGCCTAAAATTTAGTCTTTGTAAAAAATCAGTCAATTGCATTCAGCTTGATTCGTGGCACAGTGGGTCGTTCAAATTAGAGCAAATACTCTTTTATTCATTTTTTGCTTCTGATATGTTTGTCGTGATGGACATAAACACAATTATAGAGGACAGGAAAATGTCGAGCGTCCAAAAAATATGCCAGGGTGTGGCAGTTGTAGCAATAACAAGTACATTATTCGCGGGTTGTTCGCAGGTTGTAAAAACCGGTGCTAATGTTGCACTCGGATTTACCGAAAAACATATTGTGCCACCAATTTTAGCCATGGAAGATGCTGAAATGGTGTGTAATTCAGGTAATTCATTAACCCCAGCCATTATGGCCACTAAAGATATGGGCGCAGACCCAACACGTGTGGCAGTGTTGATGTATTCAGCAGCAGGAATATGTGCAGAACAAAAAGCCTTAGATGCAGAGTTACGCTATTTACGTGCATCTAAAGCCAACCAAGTGACAGAAGCACAAGATGCCCGTGTTGAGCAAAAACGTTGGGCGGCACTTGCGGCACAGCGTCAATATACCGGCTATCAATTATTTCAAGATCGTTTTGAAAAGAAGTATAAGAAAAGTCTAGGTGAAGGCTGTCCAAAAATGAACAGTGACATTGACCAAACAGTGTATATGTTGGGAATGTTAAGTGGCTTACAGGCCATGACCAATGATATTAACTCAGGTGGGGCGGTAAACGTTCCTAAAGACATTGCTGCCATCGTTGAACGCGGTATGGTTTGTCTGAATAATGAAAAATTCTGGGGCGCACCAAATGCAACCCGCGCTGTGATCTGGACGTTATTGCCGGGTGCAGGAGATGGAAAACCTGATCCATACCAGACCTTAAAACAATCCGCGCAAATTGGTGAGCAAAAAGGCGTAAGACTGTCACATGCGTTATATGCAGTTGCTGCACAAGCCAGTGGCGATGATGCGAAAATCCGTGATGCCTTACGTACCTTTGCACAAGCGCGTAGCGATGAAAAACCTGTTAATCCACAATTTAAGCTCATCGATAGTATGGCTGAAAGCATGGTGAAAGGGATTTCAGATCGCTATTGGACTGAACATACAGGCGTTCGTACCGGCGATGATGGTATGGAACATTTCTGGGATGAAAGTGCCAATAGTTCAGAACTCGATGATTTATTTAGTGGCGATGCTGAAACCAGTGGTGCTACAGAAACGAGTGGCGCTGCAACAAATTAATAAAGCATGTAGTCCAAATGTGAGGTACAGGAGGAGCGAAAATGAAAACACAATTTTTAATTCCGAAAATTGTCTTTCTTGCTGTATTCGTTTCGATCTGTGCCTCGCTACAGGTATTTAAAGACTATTTTATCTACTGGCAAGATGATTTATTTCATGACTTTTGGCGCTTATGGACGGCCCATTGGGTTCACGTCGGTTGGATTCATTTTGCTTTAAATATGTTGGCCTTTATCTGCTTACCGTTTATTTTTCCAAGAGTTTCAATATGGTATTTTGTTGCCATTTTATTGATTTTATCCCCTTTAATTAGTCTGAGTTTCTATTTTTTCCTCCCCGATATTGAAGCCTATGCAGGATTATCTGGTGTCTTGCATGGCGCTTATGTTGCAGTCGCTTGCGTACATTTAATGTATAAACGGGAGCGAAATTTTGCAGCCTTTGTTCTCTTGCTGATTTTGGCAAAATTGGTCTGGGAAAATACCGTGGGAAACACCGGAACGGCTGAATTAATAGGAAGCCCCGTTTTAGTCGAAGCTCATTTATTGGGGGTGATTTGGGGCATTGTCATCGCGGTGTTTTATCTTATTGGTAATTATTTCTGGGATCGCTAGCGCACTTTAGGTGATTGGGTTGACAAAAAAAACCGAAAAGAAAATACATATTGTCATTTTAATGTTTTGAATATTGATGCAAATTTAAACGTAATAATAAAACAGTTAGGTCAGGGAAAGGAACTTCTCGAGCCGATAAGGAAAAGGATGCTTGGCTCCGCTAGGCTCCAAAATAAAAAATAGGAAGACTCATGCAAAATGATGCACAAAACAGATCCGGCATCGTCGGGCTGTTAAGGTATGTCTGGACAGAATGGATTTCGACTCTAGTCGTGTTGATCTTGCTTCTGCTTACATTGATTATCGGGACAGGGGAGATGATTCATGGTCAGCTTCTGCGTACTGGTGAGCGTTTGTATGGTAATGAAAGCATTGGGATGCAGTATTCATTTTTACGTGCAGAACCGACCAAGCCAGATTGTGACCGCCACCCAGATGTAGATAAAATGGTGCAAACGCAAATGAAAGCCAATGCGGCTGACGAATTTGCTGACATTTTTGGTACAGCATCTGAATCCGATGTACGTGCATCAGTCATGGCAGGTGTACAGCAATGTGAAGAAAAATTCCAATTTTATGACAAAGCAAAAGCTTATTTAGATGAGCATCCAAGTATTCGTACTTATCGTGCGATTGAAACGACATTCTTTGGTATCTTTAAATTTGGTTCTGAAAACCGTGTATTGATTCTTTTATTGATGGTCTTGGTATCTGCCATTACCGCTTCAGTGAAATTTCACCATATCGGTCTACGTGCGCCAACAACACGCTTGGATTATAAAGTCTATGCTTTATTCATGGCGATTGGTAATGGTCTGTTAACCTTCTCGGTATATAGCCAATTTAATTCAGTCCTGAATTCTGGGGTGAAATCGACCACAGAAACTTTGGCGGTATATTGGTTGTGGTTAGCCCTGTTTGGTATTGTCACCCTCATCAGTATTTATCAGTTCTTTAAACCACCTGCGGCGAAAGAGCCGGGGGCGGGGAATATTGGTTTTGCGCTATTGAGTGTACCGTTGTATGCCTTTATGGCGATTATTACGGGTGTAGCATTTACCTTCTTTATGGACTACCCAATGGGTCAGGGGATTTACCTCGGACAATTGGTCGAGTTCTCCGGGATTTTCCTAAACCTTGCATTGTTTATTTGGGCCGGGATGTTATTGACGCAAACGCGCGTAATGGATTTGTTCTTGGGGATTTTACGTCCATGGAACTTAGCACCAGAAACTTTGACGTGGTTAATTCTGATTGCCGCGGCGATTCCAACCGCTTATACCGGCGCTTCAGGGATCTTCGTTGTAGCAGCCGGTGCAATTATTTATAAAGAAGTGTGGAACTCTGGCTCTCGTCGTCAGTTCGCACTCGCTGTATCGGCAATGTCAGGTTCCTTAGGTGTGGTCATTCGTCCATGTCTATTGATTATCTTGATCTCGATGCTTGATAGCCGCCATGTCACCTCAGATGAACTATTTGATCACGGTATCTATGTGTTCTGGCTCACAGCATTCTTGTTCTTGGGTATTTCACTGTTCTTGGCAGAAACACGTTTCCGTGTGGCATCGCCGAAAGTGGCTATTCCGGGCATGCTGAAAGCGTTCATTCCTGTGATTCCGTATATCGTACTGACCTTGCTTGTCATTGCTTTCTACAAGTACGGTTTAGATACACAAATGGATGAGTTCACCGCGCCTGTGGTTCTACCGATCATTCTGATTGTTTACATTATGTTTGACCGTTGGTTTGCTGATCGTTTTACTTCGCAAACTGTAGATGCACATGAACAACTCAGCTTACAACATGAGCAAAGTTCTGAGTTCATGCGTGAACATGGTGGACATGGGGCTAACCGTCGTGGTTTCGGTAGTTCAATTTGGTTTGCCTCTTCAGAAACGGTTGGACACATTGGCGCATTAATTATCTTAATGGCCTTGTCGGCAAGTGTCGGCGGTTTGATTGAACGGACAGAAATCGTTGAATTATTACCAACGCATTTGGGCAATATCTATATTTCGTTGGCCTTTATCGCATTGTTATTGGCGATTATTGGTATGACGACAGATCCATTCGGGGCAGTAATTTTGGTTGCAGCAACGATTGCACCAGTAGCCTACGAAAATGGTATCCATCCGATTCACTTCTGGATGATCGTTTTGGTTGCCTTCGAGCTCGGTTATGTTTCGCCACCTGTAGCGCTGAATCACTTGCTGACACGACTCTCCGTCGGGGATGAAGAGGTACGGGCAGCAGATGCAGAAGCAAAAGCCCAATACACCAATTTCTATTATCGCTATGAACGTTGGATTTTACCGATCCTTGTATTGTTCCCAGCTTTGGTGATCGTGACTTATGCGCCTTATATTCTGAAACTGTTTGGTTGGTACCAATAAGTTCGCAGTGAGCCATTAAAAAAGCACCTTCGGGTGCTTTTTTATTGAATAAGGGGCTGTGCGATTGATGGTAAATGAATGAGACTATTATGACTCTTTAAATTTATTTTGTAGGATCGGACTACAAAGCAAAATCGCTAAAAATATAAAAGCAAAGCCGAATAGGCTGTAAATATCTGGCAATTCTTGCCACAGTGTAAAGCCCCAAATACCGGCAAAAATAATCGCGATATAGTTGACGGGACCAATTTGACCTGCGGGTGCAAGCTTATAGGCATTGGACATAAAAATTTGACTGATATTGGCCAAAAGTCCCGCTGTAATCAGAAAAGCTAACTCCTTTAAACTATAAGGACGCCAGAGCCAGAGCATCGGGATCATCGATATGAGCGTGCCAAAAAAGCAGAAATAAAACACGATGCGTTCAGGTGGTTCAGTTGCTGTAAGGGCACGGACAGTGACAAATGCCATGGCTGCCAAGAAGCTTGCGGTTAGTCCGATGAGTGATAACTGATTGAACATTCCTGCATCGGGCTTTGCGACGAAGAGGACGCCAATCAAACCAATGACTGCGGCAATGAGCATTCTCAGGGTCATTTTTTCTTTTAAAAATAACCATGCAATTAAGGGAATGAAGATCGGCGAGGAATAGGTGAAGACCATGGCATTGGAGAGTTTTAAGTGTGCGATGGCATAAAAAAAGCCATACATTGCCACCAAGCCTACGATTGAACGCCAGGTATGCATCCACAGTTTTTCAGTTCTAAAAAACGTGCTGCCTTTTTGCAAAATCAGGGGTAAAAAGATCAATAAGCCAACCACATTGCGAAAAAATACGATGGTGGCATTATCTACGGTGTGAGATGCGTAGCGTATACAAACCCCCATGATGGAAAAAAGCAGCGCTGATAGCATGAGAAAGCCAATTGCTTTGGGGATATTTTGTGGTGTAGTAGTGGACATAACAAAAAGGCTAGAAAATCTGATGATATTCTAGCCTATAAGTACGCATGGTGTAGCAGAAGTCGGTTATTTTGCTTGTTGTGCTAACTGGGCTTCAAGTAATTTAATTTGTTCTTCTTTCAGTTTAATCAGCTCATCTGCATCAGAATGCTGCTGTTTTAAACTTTGCTCCTGATCATTCAATTGTTGTTGAATGTCATCTAATTTGGCAATTTCCTCTTTGGCTAAAGAGGCATTTTCAGGTACAGCTGCATCTAAAATGTCTTCTTCGACCAATTTAAGGGTTTCAGTCTCTGCGACAGGGACTGATGCTTCAGTTTCAGATTGGACTGGGACTGCAACAGGCGGTTTAGCCGGTGCAGCGACCATTTCTTCTTGAAGCGCAGATTTATCTGCTGTACTGCTGCTTAACCATTGATATGCAAAAAAGATAGCAATCAATAACGTTAAGCCCCCAATGATTCCAACTAACAATTTTGGATTATGTCTTTGATCTTCTGTCATTGCTTGACCTTAATTTTTATTTAGGCTGACGTGGCTTAAATTGGATCACACCGATATCGTCTGGCACGGCGGGTTGTTCAGGTTGATCGACATGAGTCGGTCGATTTTCACTGTAACCACAATCAATGCATTCGATCCATTCGTTTTCGCCAGAGGTCAGCATGACAACTCGGTCCATCGCTTGGCATTTTGGACATTTTGCACCTGCAATGAAGCGTCGTTTAATGGTCATCATACTTACCTTGAATCTAACTAAGGTCCCTAGTTTAAGCGTTTTTAGATGCGTTCGTCCAACCTTGATGACGCAGCAAAGCATCTATTTTTGGCTCGCGTCCGCGGAAATTGATAAATGCGTCAAGTGCCGTATCTTTTCCGCCAACTGCTAGAATAAATTGTCTAAACGACTTGCCAGTCGAAGTATTAAAAATTCCTTCATTTTCGAATCGGTCGAAGGCATCACTTGCCAAAACCTCTGCCCATTTGTATGAATAATAACCAGCAGCGTAGCCACCTGCGAAGATATGACTGAAACCATGTTGGAAACGGTTGTACGAAGTGGTGGGTGCAACTGCATATTTTTGACGAATATCATCTAAGGTTTTTTGGATGCCTGTAGCGTCCAAAGCAGGGTTGGCCTTATGGATATTTAAGTCAAACATGGCAAATTCAATTTGACGTAACGTTTGCATCCCTGACTGGAAGAAACGCGCATCTTGTAGTGCTTTTAACAGATCGGCTGGTAAAGTTTGCTTTGATTCTATATGTTCACTGAGTAAATCTAAACTTTCTTGATCCCAAGTCCAAAATTCCATGAATTGACTTGGCAGCTCTACTGCATCCCACGCCACGCCATGTGTACCGGCCACAGCAATATTATCGACTTCAGTGAGCATGTGATGTAAGCCATGACCAAATTCGTGGAACAGCGTCGTTACTTCATCATGGGTAAGTAAAGCAGCTTGCTCACCGACAGGTGGGGTAAAGTTGCAGACCATGTAGCAAATTGGTTTTTGCAGACCATTTTCAGTTTGCATGCGTGAACGGAAGCCGCTCATCCATGCGCCGCCACGTTTACCGCTTCGTGCATACAGGTCAAAGTAAAAACCGCCAATCACGCTGCCTTGATCTTCAAGTTCAAAATAACGTGCATCAGGATGCCAAACAGGCGCTTCACGCTCGATTACATTGATGCCATAGAGACGATTTACAATGCTGAACAAGCCTTGAATAATTTTAGGTGCAGGGAAATAGGGCTTCAGGTCTTCTTGTGACAAATTAAACTGTTGAACTTTGAGTTTTTCTGAATAGAAAGTGGCATCCCACGGTTGTAACTCAGTGATACCGTCTTGCGCTGCAATGGCTTTCAATTCAGCAATTTCTTTCTCTGCTGGCGCACGCGCATGTTCTGCCAGTTCAATCAGGAACTGATCTACAGTTGCCACATCGGGTGCCATTTTGCTTGCTAAAGACAATTCGGCGTAATTGTTAAAACCAAGCAGGCTTGCCATTTCCTGACGTAGCTTCAAGATTTCTTCCATGACCGCTGTATTGTCAAATTCAGCAGAGTCTGCCTGATCAGAAGCACGTGTGGTATAGGCTTTATAAAGTGCTTCACGGACTTCGCGGTCTTCGGCATAGGTCATAATGGCAATATAAGACGGGAAGTCGAGTGTTGCTACAGCCTGTTCGAGTTCACGTTGCTGACCATATTGTTTCAGAAGTTCAATACTGCCTTGAGGTAACCCTTTGAGCTGCGCTTCAGTTAATGGTTTGAAGTAGGCTTGGGTGGCATCCAATACGTGGTTGGAAAAGTCGGATGATAACTGTGAAAGGCGTGCAGAGATTTCTGCATAGCGTTTTTTCGCTTCACCTTCTAAGGCTACGCCTGAAAGTTTAAAATCTCGTAACGCAAGTTTAATTGCGCTTTGCTGTGCCGCAGGGAGCGTGTCAAATACACTGTTGTCATGTACATGCTGATAGGTTTGATACAGCGCTGTATGTTGACCTAGCTGCGTATAGTACTCACTCAGGCCGGGTAGTAAAGATTGGTAAAGTTCACGAGTTTCAGCATTATTCATCACGGCATTTAGATGCGAGAGCACACCCCAAGCTTCACTCATATTATTTTCAAGGTCATCGACCTGTTCTAACGTATTTAGTTGTTTTTGTACCGAATCTGGAACAACTGTCAGTTCATTTAGAAATTGTTGACCGTGTTGAATCGCATTTTGAATTTTTTCTTTGAGTTGATCTAAGGTAATTTGATCAAATTGAGGAACGGGCAAAGTTGCCTTTTCTAAAGTCATATTTTCTACTTCATATAAATCCTGAGTTATTTATAGATGTAGGGTTTGTTGCGGGTTAAATCAAGGTTTATATTTTTATTCTTTATTATGAAATAAAAAGCCTACATGTAATGCAGGCTTAATGATGAATTAACAATCAGGATCAATCACTAAACTTGTTTGATTGAATTTCTGCCACGAGCCTGTTGCCGCACCATCAACCACTAAAATAGAAATAATTCCCCAGTCGACTAAAACCCCGAGAAGGGTTGTAGGGTCAAACGTTTTTGTAGGAACGACTGTAGTCGTTTTACAGCCTGTTTTTTCAGCCTTTAAAACATAGTTTTCTTTCTTTTTAAAAGTATAAACAGTATTGTTTTTACCCATATACTCTTCATTTACATAGAGTTTTGCATCGGCATCGTTACTACGAATGTTGACCGTTTGAGATGAACCATTAAACATGGTTGCACACCCTGTGCTGAATAAAATTGAACATGTTAGTAGTACAGTAAATATTGTTTTCATAATAACCGCCGTTAAAAGACGGCTAGAAGATAGTAATATTTGTTGAAATATCAAACATTTAATTTTAATTTCAGAATCAAAAAGAGCGCCGAAGCGCTCTTTTCTTTCAACCTTAATCCGCAGCTGATTTAGCATTGGATTTTTTCTTTTTCGGTTTAGATTTTTTCTTCACTTTATCTTTAGCCTTCGCTTCAGATTTGCTTGCAGATTTTTTAGCAGGCTTTTTACCGAATGAACTGGGCTTAGATTTTGACTTTTTGCGTCGTATGGGCTGTTCTCCATCTTCAGCAACGTTGGTTTTACGTTCTGAAAAGACTTCTTCTTTGGCTGTAGGTTTTGCAACACGAGGGGCACGTGCGCGAATAGCGCGACCTGCATGGCTCAATTGTTGAATCAATTCAAAGTCGATTTTGCGCTCTTCTAGATTTACGCCAGCGACTTTAATTTTCACTTCATCGCCGAGACTGAAAACTTGACCTCGAGATTGACCAATTAAGCTCTGACTCGGTTGGTCATAGACAAAGAAGTCATCACCCAATTGGCTGACGTGGATCATGCCATCAACATATAAGTCTTTGAGCGTTACAAAAAGGCCAAATTCAGCAGTTGCACTGATGGTGCCGACAAACTCTTCACCCAAATGCTGCTGCATATAATGGCACTTCAACCACGTAGTGACAGAACGTGAAGCTTCATCTGCACGGCGCTCTGTCGCAGAGAAGTGTTCACCTGCATCATCCAGCGAAGCGCCAGAAATTGGGTAAGGTTTTTTCTTCAATTGTGCTTTGATGGCACGGTGAAGTAACAAGTCTGGATAACGACGGATTGGAGATGTGAAATGCGTATACGCTTCATAAGCCAAGCCAAAGTGACCTGCATTGTTCGCGCCATAATAAGCTTGCATCATTGAGCGGAGTAAAACGGCATGAATGCTTGGAGCATCAATACGGTCTTTGGTGGCATCAATCACGGCTTGATAGTCAGCTTGAGTCGGCTGTTCAGGGAATGGTAGCCCCAATAACTTCACAAAATCACGAACCTTTTGAATGCGTGAAAACTCAGGTGGCTCATGCACACGGTACAGCATTGGAATTTCATTTTTTAATGCATATTCTGCCGCTGCGACGTTTGCCAGCAACATACATTCTTCAATCAGTTTGTGTGCATCATTACGGCTACGCGGTAGGATTTCGTTAATACCGCCTAGCTCATCAAAGGTCATATAAGTTTCAACGGTTTCAAATTCCATCGCGTGGCGTTCAGCACGTAAGCCTTTCAACACTTGATACAATTGGAATAAGGTATTGACCGATTTACGTACATCACGGTCTTCAGGAATGGCTTGACTATTACCCTTAAAATATTCGGCCACTTGAGTATAGGTCAAACGAGCTTTTGAATGCATTACACCCGGATAGAACTCAAACTTAGTGACACGACCCGCGCGAGATAAGTTTAAATCACAGACCATACATAAACGGTCTACGTGTGGGTTCAAAGAACATAAACCATTCGACAGCGCTTCAGGCAACATCGGCAATACAAAATGAGGGAAGTACACCGATGTACCGCGCTCTTGAGCTTCGTCATCGAGCGGTTTACCCGGACGTACATAATGGCTGACATCGGCAATTGCTACCACAACGCGATAACCACCACCCGGACGTTTTTCCGCATACACGGCATCATCGAAGTCACGGGCATCTTCACCATCAATGGTGACAAGTGCTAAATCACGTAAATCGACACGACCTTCACGGTCTTGTTCTGACGGTTCTTTAAAGCTGTCGGCTTCTTGTTGTACTGCTTCAGGGAATTCGTAAGGTAAACCAAATTCTAAAATGGTTTGCGGAATAATAATTTCAGTGTCTGCTTTATCAGCCATCGACTGAACAATATGACCTGTCGCAAATTCTTCTTTGGTTGGGTAGCTGTCAATCGCAATACGTACAGAGTCACCGAGTTTGACTTTGGCATGCTCGATTAATTCTCTTTCTAACGTAATCGGTTGGTGTGCATTGGGATTTGCCGGCTGAATAAAATATTCACCTTCATACACAGACACTTTACCGATAATTTCTTTGACACGATGCTGTAGAACTTCAGTAATAAAGCCCCATGCTTTGCCTTTACGGTCTACCGAAGTTTGGCGGACTTTAACACGGTCACCATTAAACACCTGACGTAACTCACGCTCAGGAAGTAAAATGTCATCTTCACCGCTAATATTGGCTGTGCCTAAACCTTTTGAGTTGATATAAACCGTTGCTTCATGAGTCGGTTGCTCAGCTGCAAGCTGGAACTTAAATCCATCTTTCATCAACTGACCATCTCGAACCATCGCAATCAGACGATGACTCAGTGCATCAATACTTTTTTGATCGGCAATTTCAAAATGTTCTACAAGATCGGCATGCGACATTGCAGTTTTCAGTTGTTCAATCGTCTCTTGAATTAGAGTACGGCTTGGAATTGGATTGTCATAACGTTCGGCTTCAGCTTTTGCTTCAGGGTCGACCCAGTTTTTCATATGTATTTGGCTTCAAATCAGAAGATTAGGATTAGCATAAGTCATGCAAGCAGATACTGCACGCAATTGATTGCAATAAAGTGTTTTATGCCGATATTTTATAATGTTTAAAGCTGAAAAGTAGGGGACAGCAGTGTGTGCTGAACTAATTTTGCACTAATTTTTTGAAAATCGTTTAAAAAATATCTAATTGAGTAAAAAAATGAAAAAAATATAACGACTGTGCTTGCAGTCGTATCATGATCTTTGTATTATGGCGGCACGTTACGGTGAGATGGGTGAGTGGCTGAAACCACATCCCTGCTAAGGATGCATACGGGCAACTGTATCGAGGGTTCGAATCCCTCTCTCACCGCCACGATTTACTTATGTCGCGCTCATAGCTCAGCTGGATAGAGCACTTGGCTACGAACTAAGGGGTCGGGAGTTCGAATCTCTCTGAGCGCACCAATAAGTAAATCTGAAAACGTAGTCTTTTAAGACGACACAAGTACGCGCTCATAGCTCAGCTGGATAGAGCACTTGGCTACGAACTAAGGGGTCGGGAGTTCGAATCTCTCTGAGCGCACCAACTTGAAAAAATTACCGCACATGTTGCGGTTTTTTTGTGCTTGTGATTTATCGCTTTGATATAGCTGTCTTTTGTCTTTTGTCTTTTGTCTTTTGTCTTTTGTCTTTTGTCTTTTGTCTTTTGCTTGGATTGTATAAAAAAAATCTTTTGTCATAAGACAACCCATCAGTAAATTTGATTTTGCTTTTTTCAGCAGATAAACCCTCATTTCAGATGTTCATGGCGATGCATTTTTTAAAGCTAGATAAAGAAAAAGTTGGGTGAGTTAAAGCCGCGATTCAATGATGGCGATAGATTTGTTATCTATCTTGAGCATTTATACGTGAGTATTGCTAAGTTTAAATTCCAAACTTGTGATGAAAAAGCCATTAAAAAAGTAAATCAGGATGATTTTGAACGTGTTTAAAGAGTAATTGTTTATTTGCTGTGCGTTTAGTTAAATTTATATGAAAAAGCTCTTAACAAAAAATAAAAATCACGTATAATGAGCCTCATCAAGACATCGCGCTCATAGCTCAGCTGGATAGAGCACTTGGCTACGAACTAAGGGGTCGGGAGTTCGAATCTCTCTGAGCGCACCAACTTGATCAAGATTGAAAAAACCGCACATGTTGCGGTTTTTTTGTGTCTGAAATATAGCTAAAACCAATAAATTCAGCTTATCAATTAAGGTTCTAATTTAACTTCTGTTTAACTTTGAGTGCAAAGACTGTATTGCCACCTAAAGCCGGCAACATGTCGTGATACGGCATACTGCGCATAGCACGAAGTAAAAACGGTGCTTTGTCATCAATCTTCACCGCACTGGTCAATTGTAATAGCGACCCTTGTTGTAAGGGTCGAATATGCATAGCACCTCGGACAAACTTTAAGTCCCCACCGGTTGCGGTGTATTGATTTTGCAATAAATCGGGATAGTTAAAACGCATTTTAAAATCAAAGGGAATATTGATCACGCCTAAACCCACCGAAATTTTATAGTCGGCATCCATCAGGTGCGGATTAATTTTCTGCACTTGCATATGTTTAACTTGTCTTGGAAATAAATGCTTGAACGAAGACACATTAATCCAACGCTGTAAGCTCGAAGGCTTTTGTGCATAATATTGAAAACTGGTGCTAAAGCGCATCAATTCATAATTTTGCCCAAAGGGAACGCGCTGCGCTGTCAAAATAAAGGACACAGGTTCTTTCGAGCTTTGACTTAATTGGGTGACTTTGTCGAGTTGAGAGGCATTTAATTTGAGTTCAGGTAATTGATTTGCAGCGAGAGTTTCGCTGCTAAAGGCTTTAAATCGACGCTGTAATGATTCGAGTAAAAAACCATTGGTTCCCGCAGGAATCCCTAATTTAGCATCGGGTAAGGCATTTAATATTTTGCTAAACAAAAAACCTTTGGGCTGATTTAAATCGCCCCATTGGGTCACACTAATCAAGGTGTGTTGAGCATCGATCTCAAACCATTCAATTTTCCCTGCACCAAAGGGCACCGGTGCTTGTAGAACCAAACTATTAATGCTGTTGTGATCAATTTGGTGCTGCATCACCACGGTTTCTTTAAAGTTTAAAACCGGAATAGGTGTCGGGATATGGATGCGGTATTCAACTTGGCTGGTTGAACCTTGCTGTTGCAAAACCTCAGCAGATTTTAGCGTGGGAAATAAGCCAGCATAGTTTGGATAATTACTGAGTAATCTGGACACATTTTTGCTGTTGGTTGGGACAACCACGGCGGCACTTTGAAATTTACCAACGACTTTTTGACCTGCTTTCATCGTGGGCAGACTAATCTGCTGTGAAGGATGTGCAAAAATCACGATGTGATCACCGGCAAGATTTGCCAAGGCTTTGGCATTGCCATTAAACAAGTCCAAACTACTAGGAATCTGGGGTTGCCATTGAACGAATTTGGCCCAACTGGTCGATATGCTCAGTCCACTCAGAAACGCTAGCATCATGATTATTTTTGTTATCTGCATGTCACATCCTGCGTATGCAATCTTTTATTTGTTGCTGTTTTTAACGTATTTCTAGGTGGAAGGGAAGTAGTGAAGTGTTACAACCGACCATCAAAAAGCATGAAGCAAGTTTGAATTGTGGTGTAGTATTTAGCGCAATTCATTTTTAAATATTCATACGCTTATGTCTGAGAATCTACCTGCATTATCGCTGCGCTATTTTTTAAATCTAGAAGAATCACAGGATGGTTTTGCACTAGCTACTTTTGGCAAAAAGCAATTTACGCGTTTTTTAACGCCAGCCATTAGCCTTGGGATTATCATCTGGGGTTTTTACTTGGGTGTAAATGGTGTCGGTGCCTACTATGTTGGGCTGGGTGCTTTCTTTTTACTTCTTCAAGGTATCATGCGTTATTGGTTTTTACCGATGATGTTTAAACGCCAGTTTGTAAAATACCAATTAGGAAAAAGTGAACAAGGTATTGATTTATTTCAAGACTATGCAGAAATTCATGCCAATGGTCGTAAGAATATCTTCCATTATGCTGAAGTGGCCAATTTTGCTGAAGGCAAATTGACCTATATGCTTGAGCTGAAAAATAAAACCGTGATTATTGTGCCGAAAAGTGCATTTAAAGATACTGCGGACCAAGCGATTTTTAGCAATACTTTTCAGCACTAAGACAATCTATTCATAACAAAAGAGGGAGTAGTATGCAGTCACGTCCATCTAAAATTGTTTGCGTCGGTCGTAGTTATGCAGATCATGCCAAAGAATTAGGCAATGCAATTCCTGACCGTCCTGTACTTTTTATGAAGCCGCCAAGTGCATTAACCGCATTAGACCAAGGCATCTCATGGAATCCTGCATGGGGCAGTTGCCACTATGAATGCGAATTAAGTTTACGTATTGATCGTCCTTTATCGGCTGAAACTGATCCTCTCAAAGCCTTAGAAGCAGTTGGAGCTGTGACTTTGGGCCTAGACCTGACTTTACGTGATCTACAAGATGACTTAAAGAAAAAAGGTCAGCCGTGGGAACGTGCCAAAGCTTATGATGGTTCTTGTATCCTTGCGGATTGGGTCGATGTCCAAGAGGTGGTTCAAGATTGGAAAGATGTGCATTACACCTTGCATGTCAATGATGAACTGCGTCAGAACGGTGATACTGCATTGCTGATTTTTGATGTGGGTACATTACTGGCCGATATTAGCCAAGTGTTTAGTCTTGAAGCGGGTGATGTGGTCATGACAGGTACGCCTGCAGGTGTCGCGGCACTACAGTCAGGTGAGCAGTTGAAAATGACCCTAAAAGGAAAAAATCAGGACTATATCTGGACAACTTTTGTCAAATAAACTGTGAACGAAATACAAAAAAGGCTGCTTAATGCAGCCTTTTTTGATTGACCTATTCATGACTGTTTGGCGGTGGTTCATTGGGTTGTAAGGGGCCTGTCTCTTTCCATGTTTCATAGGTGTCGGCCATATGCTGTGAGTCGGTGTCTCCCAATGCACCTGCTTTGGCATACCATTGTCGCGCTTTTTCACCATTTCGAATATCATAATGATAATAATGTGCCATTTTCATCGCTGCGTCAGCATCTTGCCCTTGTTCTGCGGCATAGCTTAAATATTCAGCTGCTTTGTCGGGTGTTGACGAAGGATGTTCAGAAAAATAATGTTGATTTCCCAAGACTTTGATCGCTTCGACATTCTTTTGTTTGGCTGCTTTTTCATACCAAATTTGCGCTTGGTGCTTATCTTGAATTAAGCCTTTTCCAGTGTCGTACATCCAACCAACGGTATATTCAGCAGCAGGATCATGAGTCTTTTTTGCAAGGTCTAGCACCCAGTGTGCAAGGAAAATATTGCCATCTTGCTGCATCTTTCGAATCACTTGATCTGCATGCGGGTTTCCTTGGTAGGCTTGAGTCATCAACCATGCGAATGCGTCCGTAGTGCCTTGATCCGCAGCAGCTTTGTACCAATGTACACTTTGTTCGATATTTTGTTCTGTGCCCGTTCCAGTGAGGTATAAATCACCCACTTTCATTTGCGCAGTCGCATCACCACTTTGAGCTATTTTGAGTGCAGATTTAAATTCACGCTGTTCTTTGGAACTACAAGCCGTTAAAAATACGGCAGATAAACACAGCGCTAAAATGGTTTTTTTATTCATTTGAAATGGAATTATTATCATTTTCGTAGATTTTTTGATCTTAACGGATTGTTGAATCACTTTATAGAGACACTTATAGCTAAATTTAAACACATTTAGGGCTTTAAAGTGGATTTCCTAAACTGATCTGGGGTGCAAAGCATCCATTTTTTAAACATATTTATAAACGCTGAGGCATTGGCATAGCCAAGTTCTAAGGCAATATTTTCGACGGTTTGGCCTGCGTTGAGCATGGACATGGCTTTCATGACTTTGAGACGTTGTCGCCATTCATGCAGGGACATCCCAAGTTCTTTTTGACAATAACGCGCCAGAGTACGTTCCGTCATATTTATCCGCTTTGCCAATTGCTCAAGCGCGCTCTGATCTGCAGGATGTTGATGTAAATAATCAAGCAGTTGTTTGAGGGCAGGGTGTTCCGAATGCGGTAAATAACTACTGACCAATTTGGCTTGATGTAGCTGATCTAAGATCACATGAAGCAAGCGTTGATATTCGTCCGTATTTTCCATGAGGTCGGCTTGTTGGTGTAAGAGACGCAAATGGCTGAAGATCGCGGTGACTAATGGTGAGCTGAGTAAAATCCCCGGTTGTTTCGGTAAGTGAGTACATAGCGATTCATGTACATATAAGGTTCCATGTGAAACCGCTGTACGATTTAAACCACTATGTTCTAAATGTGGGGGAAGCCAGATGCCATAAGGTGGAGGGGTAATATAGTCTATCTGGTTGATGTTCACTTCCATTACGCCATTAAAGGCATAGACAAACTCGCCCCAAGCATGTCCATGGACGGGATAAACAGACAGTGCAGGATCGTCACGAAAACTGATCCACAGCGCTGCTTGAATTTCATCGTTGGTGGGAAGTTGTTGCAACTGCGTATGATCTGCACGAGCTTTATGACCCATAAGAAATTTTGCCTGAATAAGAAGATCACTTGTCTATTTTGAAGTATATATTTTATTTCTGACAGTTCTATAGTGTTGCTTGTCGTATTGTCGAGTAAATAGTGTGGAACAGCGTAAGGCGCTAGATGCAAAAGCTTCTGGTTTGATGATTATTTTGTGCATGATTTTAGGGATTCAACAGGTCATTTTGAAATTGGCCGCGGTTGATATTGCGCCGATCATGCAAATTGCCATCCGATCGGGTTTGGCTGCGCTGTTGGTCTTTCCACTGATTCGTCTTAAGCCGGGGACACATTTATATACTCGAGAATACTTGCTGCCGGGTATCTGGTTGGCGTTTTTATTTTCAGCCGAATTTATTTTAGTGGCAGAATCCCTGCGCTATACCTCTGCATCACATACCGTTGTCTTGCTCTATACCGCACCGATATTCGTGGCACTAGGTTTACATTGGAAGTTGCCTGAAGAAAAGCTTACAGCGATCCAATGGGTCGGTATTTTTATTGCCTTTTCAGGAATAGTACTGTCGTTTATGGGACGTGAAAGTAGTACTACAGTCAACACTCAAGCCCTGTTGGGTGATGCGATGGCATTACTTGCTGGGGTGATGTGGGCCTTGACCACCATTTCATTAAGACTCACCAAACTCTCTGATGCACCTCCGACTCAGACCTTGTTTTATCAGCTAGTTGGTGGTTGTGTATTTTTATTACCCGTGGCGTGGCTGACAGGACAAATGACTGTACATTGGACGGTGTTGTCCATCAGCAGTATGATTTTTCATGTGCTCATTATTTCATTTTTTAGCCTGATGCTTTGGTTTTGGCTGTTAAGTAAATATCTGGCCAATGGTCTGGGCGTTTTTTCATTCCTTACCCCAATCTTTGGACTGGTCTTTGGCGTATTGATCTTAAACGAAACGATTGAACTGAATTTTATCTTGGGGACGGCCTTAGTAATGGTCGGAGTGATGACGGTAACCTTGCATCGGTGGTTGTCTAAATTGATGGGACGTCAGCGCACAGCGACCTAAGATCATGTATAAATAAAAAAGGAGAGCTACGGCTCTCCTTTTTTTATTTACGCTTATTTTTCTTCAAAAATAGTCGCAAGTGGAATCGAGAGTTTGGCCGCGAGATAATCATCCGATTCGACCAGTTGCGGCCCAATTTTTTCCATCCAAACATCATCTGGATCGACGCGACCTAAATCTTGCCGTTTAGGGAGCGGATAGGGCAGCTTACTGTAAAAACTCCAAAAGTCCACTTGGGTTAAATTACGAACTAAAACATAATGATCATCATCTGTACGTTTAATCAGGTGTTGCTCTTCAAACAATAAAATATAGCTTGGCAGGCGGCCGATTTCATCACGCCCTAAAACCTCAAGCGCTTCTTTTTCTGTCACGCTCTGACCGAGTTTTTGCTTTTTATAAAATAATTCAAGCAAATCCATCAACATAATAACAGGATGACGTTTTTGGTCGTTGCCCGAATTGAAAGCGGTCAGTGCATAACTAATTTCTACCCCAATCAGCACGATATTCCATGAAAGGAATATCCAAAGCAGGAAAATTGGCACTGCAGCAAAAGCACCGTAAACGATTTGATAACTGGTGAAATTTGACATGACAAAACCAAAGAGGTTTTTGAGTAATTCAAATACCACGGCACTAAAGACACCCGCGATCAGCGCCGCCTTAATCGGCACACTGCGGTTGGGAATCGTCCAATACAGAATGAAAAAACCTAAAATGGTCAATGAAAAAGACAAGATCCACAGCAGAAAAGCCCCATCTAGTTCATAGCCGGCAAAATTATTGCTGAGGACATTCATAGAGGCCACAGTGGATGACACAACAAATGCACTACCCAGTAAGATTGGGCCTAATGAAATAATGGTCCAATAGCGCATAAAGCCAATAATGCCACCACGTGTCTCACGCACCCGCCAAATTCGGTTAAATACCGTCTCAATACTGGTCAGCATCATGACTGTGGTAATGAATAAAAACAGCACACCTATCACGGTCAAGTTACTGGATTTATCGGTGAAGGCATTTAGCGCTTTATCGAAAGCAATCGTCGTTTTCGGTAGGAAATTACTATAAATCAATTGTTGAAGCTGTTGACGAGCAGGTTCTAAAGCTTTAATTGAGGAGATGATGACCAAGAATACGGTCAACATGGGTACCACTGCAAACAAGGTGGTATAGGTTAATGATCCTGCTTGTTCACGGCAGCGATCGGCTTCAAAACGTCGAATGACAAATAAAACAAACTGAAACCATTTCTTGTCGTAAAAGGGAAGTTTTTTTAAAAATGCTTCGATCATTCGTTCAAGTCTCGAGTTATTTTAGTCATGTTTATGCAATTTTCATCACTTAGCTTAACCAAAAAATAGGAAAAATACCGTATAGTTTTCTTTTTTCATTGAATTTATAAAAATGACGCAAGCTTATGTACTGGTGCTGTATTACAGCAAATATGGTTCAACACGTGAGATGGCACATTTAATTGCCAATGGAATTGAAGCGTCTGGAATGGCAGTAAAAATACGAACCGTTCCAAATTTATCTACTGTGGTGACTGACGTGCAGCCCAGTATTCCTGCCGAAGGCGATATTTACTGTAGCTTAGATGACTTAGCGCATTGCTCAGGTTTAGCCCTTGGTTCGCCAACACGTTTTGGTAATATGGCGTCGGAAATGAAATATTTCTGGGATCAAACCACAGCGCTTTGGCTCAATGGCGCATTACATGGCAAACCTGCCTGTGTGTTTACCAGTTCAGGTTCAATGCATGGGGGACAGGAAAGTACTTTGCTGACCATGCTGCCACCTTTGTTTCATCACGGAATGATGGTTATGGGTTTAAGTAATGCCCATCCTGCATTATCGAATACCAAAACGGGTGGTACACCTTATGGTGCAAGCCATGTCAGTGGTCCACGCCATGATCAGTCATTGAGTCAAGATGAGCGTAACTTGTGTGAAGAGCTGGGTAAACGCCTAGGCGAAGTCGTCAAAAAGTTGATTTGATACTTACTTGCTCTAGGAAGTTGCGCTAACTTTGTAGCGAACGGGCAAGAAAAGGCTTAAATATTGCACTTTTCTTGCTTTATTTACGTGTGACGTCTTTTTATTTATGACGTTGTATACCACCCAAAATATAAAAATAAATCTGTCGAACCATTCCTGAAATATTAAAAATAAATGTTATCAACAATATATTGAAAGTTTTTAAATACAGCCTGCTCAGTGATGGTTTCGAGTCGAATATAGCTGTCTCTTTGGGCGCGTTATTTTTATTTTTTGATTACATGATTTGTATTTAAATTTCTTCTTTGGGGTATGTGATGTCTATTATTAATTTTCGAATGATTTTCTTGTGTTCCGTATTGGCTGCATCTTCCTTGTGTACGGCAATGCCAGTTTTATACAGTATGGATTTCCCGCAAGAGAACAAAGACGAAGAAAAAGAATTTTTGGCGAAAAAAGATCAAGTTAAAGTGGACTCAAAATCTTTAACTGATGTTTCAAAATAATTGATTCGCCATGGTTTTCGAATAGCATTTCAATAGACTAGAAATACATATTAGAAAAACAATAACCTATAAAAAAAGAGCGCTGATGCGCTCTTTTTTAATTTCGAAATTAGTCTTGATCCGAAGTCTTTGCAGCGTCTTCAGGCTGTTGCTCAATTTCAAAGCGCTGTTTGCAATCTAAACATTGGTAGTCGAGAAAAATATTTTGATCGACGATCACGCCGGCTTTTTTACCAAAACGGTGTCCGAGAAAACCGCCTGTAATGCCGACGCTAATTGCACCAACAAAAGTCCCGATGGTTCCGCCCATAATCACGCCAAGTGGGCCAGCAGTCACGCCACCAATCGCAGCACCAATAGATGCGCCAGATGCCGCACCACCGACAGTCCCTGCAGCAGTTCCTGCACCACTGAGTAAGACCCCACCAATTTTTTGTAAGTTTTGTTCATGGTTACGCTTTTCAATATGGGTTGATCCACATTTTGGACATTTAACTGTCGTTTCCATGTTTTGCTCTTCTGTATTCATAACTTTCCATAGCCTTAAAAAATAAAGTGGCCGAATTTATGGTGCAGCATAATGTAATTTGACAGATGAGTAGTTGACCCATTCGATCAAATGCAACGATTTTCCTGAATTTTATCGAGTTTTGCACACCGATGTTTTGTCTGCTTGTAACTAAGGCGTTAAAAAGTGCGCTTTATGTCACCTTAATCGCAAATTTTTAGTAAAAAAAAAGAACACATGATGTGTTCTTTTTTCTTTTGAACGCAAACTAGTCACGAACAAATTCAACTGTACCATTCGCCAGTGATTTCACACGTGCCAATGATTCAACGCGATAGCCTTTTTCAAGCAAAATATCACGACCAGGTTGGAATGATTTTTCAATCACGATACCGATACCCAATACTTCAGCACTTGCTTGATGAATAAGATCTGCAAGACCTAAAGCCGCTTGACCATTGGCCAAAAAGTCATCAATCACTAAAACTTTATCTTCAGCATTGATGTGCTTTTTAGAAATTGCGATCGTGCTTTCAGTTTGTTTGGTAAAAGAAAACACTTTTGAGCGATACAAATCATCTTTTAACGTCAAAGATTGATATTTACGTGCAAAAATCACAGGAACACCAAGTTCAAGACCAGCCATTACTGCAGGTGCAATACCTGATGCTTCAATCGTAATGATTTTTGTGATGCCAGCATCTTTAAAAAGACGGGCAAATTCTTGACCAATTTGCTGCATCATCACAGGGTCAATTTGGTGGTTCAGGAAAGAATCGACTTTCAGAACTTCTTCAGAGAGAACGATACCTTCAGCTAAGATTTTCTGTTCCAGAGCGTGCACGGGAGAATCCTCGAGGGGGCAGGTGCTTTTTAAAGCAAAAGCGTATTTTAAAAAGCACCATGAAAAATGCAAGCGAAATTGATCAAATCAATTAATTTGTTGCACCTTTATAGCCCGTTAACAATAAACCGTAAGAGGTTTTATTGTCTTGGTGGGAAACTTTGACAGGTAGATAATCTAGTTTTGGTGCTAACCAGAAAGTCGTTTGACGGCCTGGTTTGTCATGACGCATCACGACTTTAACGGTGTCAAAAGTTCCATAAGTGGTTTTCACTTTTTCAGTGCCTTGTTTCAAGAACTTACGAGCTTCAACCTCTTTGGCATCGGCAATGTAGTAATTCGATTTCAAACCACCATTTTTTAAATCTTCACGAATTTGCAATTCAGCATTGAGTTCATCTAACACACCTGATTTCCACGCAAATGAACGCGCTTTATCATCTTTTTTGGTATTAATGGTTTTTGCGCCAGCATTAAAATTAATATTCATGGTGTTGTTGTGCACCAAAATTTTGCTGCTGCGGCTAAAGCTGTTCGAGTGAATTTGGCTGCCATTTAAACTAAAACGACTGGTTTCAGTTGCAGAGGCCATCGCACCAGCTTTTGCTGCGAAAACATAGGTCCAGTTATTCCCAGATTGTTTTAGGGTACGTGTTGCAGAACCCAAATTTTTGCCATTGTAGTTAAATTGGTAGTTGGCTTGGAATGGACTCATGGCAAATGACTGACTTGAGAAACCAGTCAAAAGCAGTGTAGTCGATACCCCAGCAACAAGACCTAAATTTTTCAAAACTGAATGTGCCATAAGTATGGTTTTCCTATTCAATAGAAGTGCGGTGGACTAAACCACCTGATATGTTTATTATGCGGCTGGATTGTGGAGAATCACGTCACAAATCCGTGCCTAATGTATATGTTGTGTAGCGTTTTATAGGCTCAAGATATCTAAGTACAGGATAAGTCTAGCTTTCCTTTTGCTTAATTGGCGTGACTTCATCGTCTTTTAAATTTGAATCATCCCAGTCTTCAATCCGTTCTTGCGACATCTTGGTGAACAATGCGGTTAAATTAACATTACCAATCACCACCAATTCGGCCTCACGTAAAACAGCATGGTTGACATGGACTTTGCCCAATGTGTCGATAATCGATCGACTTTTACCGAGCCAGCGATTCAGGTCTAAATACAGTAAATCATCTTTAACTTTGATCACATTGAGCTTTTCCAAAATCATACCCAATGGATCTTGGTTGAGTACTTTTTGATAGAACCATAACGCCATGCGCACGCCCATCTTATACAGAACATTTGGATACTTCGCTTCAATCACTTGTGTATCACTAATTTGTTCAAATACGATCAATTGGGTTTGTTTGTTGAGTTCCATCTGTACCAGTTTTAAATCAACAGAGAGTGTTATGATCAGCCCGTTATAATCCAATGTGGCATACAGTCGAAGCCAGTCATCATGCAGGTCAGCATGCAAGTCTTTGAGCATTTTCACATTATCGGTCACAAAGCGCTGAAATGTCGCATTTAAAAACACTTGAGACATTGGGAATTCACGCTCATCTTCAATAAATCCTTCAGCTTTTTGGTACACTTGGCGTATACGTTTAGCGATATTGGAAACTAGCGTTTGCATAAGAAGTGCATCCTGACAAATTATGTTTTTTAACGATGTTTATCTTGTCGATTTCTATAAAAACACAAGGTTTTGATCTTGCAGTTTAGCAAAATAAATTGCACCATTTTCATGATTTTAATTGTGCATTATCTATGTGTTGATGGATTTCTCGTTTTCATCAAAAAATGAATACGAGTTTTATTTTATACTGTTTTAAGCAGTTTGGGGAATGCGGCAAATTGTCGGTTTAATGTGATGCTGAAAAAAATAACGTTCATGCCCTTGATGAAAGAGTGGTGGAAAGATCCCATATTTGCAACTGCATTGGCGTTTGCTGCTGTGTTGCATTTGGCTTTTTTAACCATGCAATTTTCCATGCCCCAAGAGGCGGATTATAACACCAAAGAAATTGCAGTTTCTTTACGTTCTACGACGGAAAAAATTGAACATGCAGACTTTTTAGCACAAGCCGATCAGCAGGGCTCTGGGACATTCCGTGAGTCACATCGTATGTCGAGTGACATGCCTGCACCGATGATCGAACAAAAAGCCGGGGAGCAAAAAAGCGAAGCTTTAGAACAACTGCAACAAAAGAAAGAGCTGAGCTTTGAAGACAAAGTGTTGATGACAACCTTGAGTTGGCAAAAACAAGCGGAAGAAAACAGTCGCAAAAAAGCCGTTGAGGAGTTGAATAGTCAGTTTCAGGCCAAGGCTGCGATGGTGGCGAGTATCGAAGCTCAATATTTACAACGCCAGCAAAACTTTAGCCGTCAGCAAAAAATTAAAACCATTGATGGTATTCAAGCCAAGCAAGATGTTTCTGCTGCTTACATGGAAAAGTTTCGCGAAAAAGTCGAGTTTTACGGTAACCGTTATTATCCTGAAGCAGCAAAACAGCAGCAGCTACGCGGTGAAGTACGCTTAATGGTTATTTTGAACAGTAATGGCGGGATTCGTGCCATTCGTTTGATCGAAAGTTCAGGTTCAAACTTATTGGACGAAGCTGCAAAAACCTCTGTACGTAAGGCGGCACCTTTTGGTTTGTTTGATGCCAAAATGAAAGACATCTCAGAACTTCGTATTGTGCGTACTTGGCGCTTCGATCCTGCAGAAGCAGAGTTTGAGGTGCGTTAATCAGTCGCGATAGCGTCGCAAAACTTCGCAGATTTCGACGCTAAAATTCGTATACCATTGGTTTTTTCCCAATTGCTGCGCCACTAGATGTTGTGCATCTTGTTGCCAAGCTCGAATGTCTTCTAATGTATTCCAGTAGGAAAGGGCGATTTCATGCTCATCCTCTGTCAGCGCTTCAAAATGTTGACAGTTAAAGTGTGTCGTAAGCGTCCGCTGAACACACCTTCTGAATTCATCCTATAAGCCTTAATTTAGTCCCCACTTAGAAACAAGTGGGGACTTAAATTTATGACTACAAATCATCAGACATCCATCGCATCTCTTGCGAAAAAACGAAGAACATACAGTGCTGAATTTAAACAGCAGATCGTTCAGGCTTGTAAAGCACCGGACGTTTCAATTGCTTCAGTCGCTTTGCAACATGGATTGAATACAAATCTTGTATCCAAATGGATTCGCTTAATTGATGCTAAGCCAGGGAGTGATCGCTCACCACTACCGAATAAACCTGCATTTATTGCCTTATCTTGCTCTGCACCATTAGATCCTACTCCTACTGACATGTTAAAAGTTCAAATTACTTTACCCCACTCAAAAGCAGAAATTGGCTTGAAATGGCAAGTATCAGAAATACCTGCCTTGGCAGAATTACTCAAGGTGCTGGCAACATGATCCGTATCGATGAAATCTGGCTTTCTACCCAACCTCTGGATATGCGAGCAGGGATGGATACTGTC
>NZ_VOZB01000041.1:0-1068 GCF_013420005.1 Acinetobacter sp. YH12040 | reverse complement strand
TTTTCTGGCCAAACATGCAAAACATTGGCGTGAAAGACAACGTGCCCAAACTATTCTCTGGCTTTCTGAAGGTAAAAGTGTTGCGGAAGTTGCCACTCTACAAGAACGTATCCCAGAAACCATAAGGCTACAACGCCGACGTTGGGAATTGTATGAGTTTGAATCGATTAAAGAAGGTCATCGCTCAGGTCGACCCAATACATTGATCTCAGACTATCAGGCGAAAATCTTAGATTGGGTCAATACAAGTCCACTCAATGCAGAACAAATCCGAGTCAAACTACATGAAGAATACGAAGTGTCCGTGTCTGTTGAAACCATTCGTAAGTTTTTACGTGATTCAGGTATGGTCTTCAAGCGTACCCGTCATAGCTTGAAAAAAAAGAGATCCGATTGTATTTGAACAAGCAACACAGCAGATTGAAGAATTACGAGAGCAAGCGGCACGTGGTGAAATTATATTAGGTTATGTTGATGAAACAGGGTTTTCATCTACACCTGATAACCGCTATGCGTGGACAAAGATAGGTGATGTTCATGCGGTTGATGCAATAAGATTAAAACGAGTTAATGTCATGGGGTGTTTGCTTTCAACGGGGAAACTGGTGACAAGTTGTTTACAAGAGTCAGTTACAAGCACTTGGTTTTATGCCTATTTAACTGGAATAGCTCAACAAGTTAAACAGACGTATAACCTTCCATTGGTTCTTATTGTTGATAATGCCTCGATTCATAGAAGTAAAAAGATGGCTGATTACAGAGAGCTACTTAAAACTAACTTTTCGACGAATCTGTATTTTATTCCAGCTTATAGCCCTGAGTTAAATCGAATCGAGATGGTATGGAAGCAGATGAAATATTATTGGCGAGATTTTCAAGTCATGACAGCTGATAAAATAGAGCAATGGGTGGAGAAAGTATCAAACCAATTCGGAAAAGAATACATGTTTACTTTTTAATGACAACTTATATGTTAATCAGTAATATAGTTTTACTGACGTATAAGATATTAGCTAAAAATAATGAATACACAATGCTAAAAAAAATCAGCTGGTTGATTATTGTTAA